>JBIIDY010000028.1:0-13062 GCA_044238065.1 Limisphaerales bacterium
TTGAATTGCTCTAGGGTTAAATCTGTTAAATAAGGCATTTAAAAATCTTAAAATTATTTCTAGTTTTTAACAAGTTTAGAGATTTAGGACAGGTTCTTACAGTTTTACTTGATTTTACCAGATCACTTTATTTCATTAGTGATGACACCCAGCAGCTTTGCTTTTTATTGGTTAAGTTTAAGTATCTTTCATTCGTGATGACTTTACCTCCATTCTTTTTATTTTTCAAGATTCAAGCTGCTTATATTTACAAACTTTTTTCAAAATTACCAAGTATGAGTTGATGTGGTTTTGGGTGCAAGATAAGCGACCTGGAATTTTAGCTAATTTTCGTAGCCTTTCTGGAATTTTAGATTTACGCTTGACAAATTTTTATTTTTTTGACTAAGTGTTAGTTAATAATTTCATTATTATTTTTTTGGTTGTTTTTCAATCCTTTGGATAATGATTTTTATCTTAATAGTTGAAGAAATTCTTGACTAATTTTTATTTTTTCTTTACAAAATCAATCTCAAACCTTATGCCAGCGATGTGTGCCGTATCAGGCAAAACCTACAAAAATACAGTAAAAAGAAGTCACTCAATGCGTGGAACTATTGTCAAACGTAAAGCTAATCTCCAAAGAATTCTCGTTGGCAACAAAAAAATCAAGATCTGTACCAAAGTTCTTCGCACAATGAAAAAGAACCCGATGAAACAGTGGAAAACTATTTTTGCCTAGATTTTAGAAACTAAACAGTCTATTTTGATTTTTGTCTTGTGTCTAAAGCGATGAAAATTTTTAATATATTTTTTGAAACAAGTTCTTGAATAAAGCTAATAAATAAGCTCTTTTCTTAAATTTAAACTGGAAATTAAGGTGGAAAACTTTTAGCAATCTGGTTTTGATTTTAGAATAGTTTTTATTATCTTTCAGGTATTTTGTTAGTTATATTTTGATTTTTCCACTAGAAAATATATGAAAATTAATTTTTTGTGATTTTTCTAAGACTTGATTTTTTTGACGTAAGGTATTTATTTTTTTAACCAATTTAGCAAATTTAACCAATTTTTTGCAATTAATTTTGCTTGGTTATTACACTAATTTATATGGCTTTTTCAAATCAAATCAAGACCAGAATTAACAAACTTTTGACCAATTTGTCTACTGATTTTGACCTTTCCAAACTTTCCAAATCACCCTCTAGATTCAATCTCACCAAGCTAAACTGGTTTAATCGGGAATATCTCAAAATGATGACTTTGAAAGAGTTTGCTTTTCGTGCCAGCCAGCTTCGCCTGACCAAAGCTCAAAAAACTGAACTGGATTTGAAAGTTTGCGATTATTTATTTTTGGTGGATTTATCCAGTGGTAAAATTTTTGGTGAAAAGTCTGGTGAAAACTGGTTTTGTCAAAATAATTTTTCTCCTTTAGGCAGCTCTCGCCAGGATTTGACTTATTTGGAAAATGTGGCGAAGATTACAAGTTCAGTAAACCAAAAAATAGACTCATCCAAACTGATCAAAATTGCTAATTTTACAACTAAATTCACCGTTTCAGATCGCCAACCAGAATTGGTTGATTTGTATTTTTATCCTGTCAAAGAATCGCAGATAATTGAAAATGATAAGCACGGATGGTTTGACTTGGAAACGATTATTACTGATGGCAAGTTGATTAACTACCCAATTTGGGCTAATTTTTGTGAGGAAAATGATTTGCAATGTTTTGAACCAAATTTAACAATTTTACGACAATATTTGGCGTGGAGTCTGGATAAAAACCGTGTGACCAAGCTTGACGAAGTTGGTTAATTTTTCAGTTGTTTTTATGGATTTCTTGAAAGAATAATTTTTCAAAGATTTTTTAGGTTCAGTAGACTTCTTACAATTAATAAAAAAAGTATAAAAATGTGAAAATTATGGTTAAATTTCAAGTCAAAATATAGCTATATTCAAACCCAGGCCAAAATTGACAAAATTGCTTAGGAAATTCCCCTCTTGTATATTTTCTCCAAAGAAAATGTGTTGCGGGAGCTGTGGCGAATGAGCGATAGCGAATGTGGAAGGAACGACCAGACGTAGCGAAACAGAAGCCTAGCTGATGGGGTGTTTTCTGTTGGTTATCTGTCAAAATTGATGTGGTTTTGGGTATAAAAGCTAAAAAAGATTGCTTCGTTAGCCTCTGTTTCCTTTGGTCTGTTCGTTCCTCACTTGGTCTCTTTGTTCCCGCACCCATTCGTTACACTCATTTGCAATGACGGGGAAAAGCTCGCAATGAAGTGAAAATTAGGAATTAACAAATACAAGCTGGTGTGGTTTTAACTATTTTGTTGAAATTCAGCCATTTCCTTGAGTTTTTTTTGAATTTGCCAAAAGCCTTCTCGTCTGCCAACTGTCAAAAGCTGATTTAGCCCAATTTCTTCCAGAAAAAAAAGTTTGGTTTGCCTCGCTGTTTCGTAATCTTGTCCGTGATAAACTCGCCATAAAAGTGCGATAAGTCCACTGACTAACTGAGAATCACTAAAACCAAAAAAAGAAAAAATCGGTGAATTTGTTTGTGAATTGTTTTGTGAGTTTGTTTTGTCCAACACAAGCCAAGTTCGGGACTGGCAGTTTGTAACTTTATTTTCTGGAGTTTTGTATTCTTCGGGCATTTTGGGCAAAATTTTGGCAAGTTCTATCAAATACTCGTATTTTTCCAAGTCTTCCAAGCCCTCAAACTCGCTGATAATTTCTCGCTGAATTTGGTCAATGTTTGTTTGATTTTCAGTTTTCATAAGGTTTTTTAAATTAAACACGACAGGTTTTGTCTCCTTGTTGTAGGTTGTTAATTCTTTGTTGTAGCGATCTAGCGTCATTTATTTCTAAAAAGCGATTTATAATCAAACTTACAAGGCTATTAAATAATTCAATATTTAGACAACCATCATTATAAAACATTTCATTACCAGTATTTAAAACTAAATATCGTGAACCGAGATAATCTGATAAAGCCTTTTCTCTTTCATCAAAATAATTTCGCTTTCTTTCCGGGAGGTCAACATGAGCAGAGCCATCTAAATCAACATAAATAAACTCACCCGTTTTAAGATCTATAATTTTAAGATCTATTTCAAAAAGTCGCCAAATTATATTAGCAGGATCTGGGGAGACATTTACCTGAGTTGCCACAATAGAAAAAGTATTTGATAAACATGTACACAATAATTCATAAAAAATTCTTTCTGTCTGTGATCTAAATACTAATTTATTTTTTTGTGCATGTTGCAAATATTTTCTTAAAACTGGTTTTGGAGTTTCCTTTTTAGGTGGTAGTGTCTCTTGTGGGATATTTATTGACTTTGAATAATTTATTATTAGGTTTCCCTCACAAGACATAAAAAAATGTTAACTTACGCGAATTGCGGTTGCAGTATCGTCAAAATAAAAAAATGAAGTATAAAGTTCCTCTTTTTGCATTTGTAGCCAGCAAGGACTTGGGCCATTAGGTTCGTTCCAAACGTTCGCACAAACCATCAAACCCCCAATTTTGAGATGATTTTCCAGCATTGTGAACTGGCTCAAATTTGCCTCAAAACCATCAAAAAAAACTAAATCATAATCCTGATCTAAATTTTTCAAAACATTCTGTAATTCTCCTTGAATAAAATTTATTTCAGTTCCAAAGTCAGAGGCGTTTTGGCGGGCGATAGTGACGTTTCTCTCGTTCATATCAATGGTGTCAACTTGGGAATCGGGACAAGCCAGTTTCATCGTGATAGCCGTCAAGCCAATCCCTGTGCCTAGCTCCAAAATTTTTTTTGGTTGTTTCATTTTGGTGATGAGGTGAAGGTATTGCCATTGTTTGTAGGGGAAAGCACCACCACGAAAAGCCCGATGATTATCCCGACTTTTTTCAAATAATTCCGCCAAATTTGAATAGTTTAAAGACATAAAATTAACCTAGACAGTAGCTAAAACTAAACCCCTTCTGTAATCATCACTAACATTTAACATTTTAATTTTAAACCCAGTCTCACGAAATTCTTTAACCAAATCTTGATTTTCATAATTTTTTTGTCTTAAAAGAGTAATCTTTTCGCCTTCTTGATACTTAAGCTTGACAGGTTTATCAAGATTTTTAATTTCAGGAAATTCTATAAAAAAAGGCTTTTTCACTTCAAAATCATACTTTAAAAGACCAAAACCATCCACCTCTTTAACTACAATCTTCCCATATTCTGACCAATCCAATAACCCAAGTGATACAAGAGAAGAAGTAAAAAGACTACATAGCTCAAAGTATCTGGGAGAGTTAATTTCTAATTCAGCAAACATATCCACAACCTTAACAGTATTAATACCAAGTGGGATACTTACCCATAACATATCTCCCTCTGTCATGCTATCTCGGATATTCGCCAAAGCACGATGACGATCAACCATATTTCCAAGTGTTGCTCCAATAAAAATAAACAGATTAACTGTGCCTATTTTTCTCTCCTTGAGCATTAGATCTGCAAAATGCCCGTCTTCAAAATCATGAACGTATTTTCGAACCACCATATCTTTTAAAGTATTTGTTGATCGAAGGTTTTCTATAGCTAAATCACACAAATCCTCCACTATATCTATGGTTATATATTTATCAAGCTTCTTTTTTTCTTGTAGGTATGATAAAATAGGAAAAACTGGATAGCCTGTACCTGGACCGATATCAACCACATTTATATTATACTTATCAGAAGCCGCCCCTAATACTAAATTTAAATTGCTATTTATCATTTCATATTCTTTACTATAAATACTATTAAATTTGAATGCCCCCACCTCCTCAATTTTGTTTACTGATCTAGCCTTCCAAGTATCAATACCTTTATTAAAATACATATATTTTCCTGGTATTTCACCTTTTTCCAAACTATACAAAATTTCTGACAACTCTCTCTTTTTAAACACCCCGGGTAACGGCTTGAATACTGGAATATCTGTGTCCAAAACATGGTGAGCATAATCGGTAGTCGGCATAGAACGTTAAAAAATGAGAAAAAATAAATAGTATTTGTCTATTAAACAATAATTACAACCTTTTGTCAAATAATAAGAAAAGACTGAAAATAAAACAAAAAACCCGAATAAAAACCCTTTTCACAAAAAAAATTACAGAAAATTATTGACAAATTTCAAAATTTCAAAAAAGCTGAAATATCAGCCACATTATCAAAAATATCAAATATGATCGCGCACCTCTCCGGCAAAATAATTTCTGCAACCGAAGGGCAAATAATTCTCAAAATTCCCAGTGGTGTTGGCTATTTGGTTCGAGTTGATGAAAACTTTTTGGTTAATGAAAATCTGGAAGTTTTTGTTTGGCAAAATGGCGAAAATCTTTACGGTTTCAGGACTTTTTTGGAAAGAAACTGGGCAGAAAGTCTCGCAAGTCTGGGCATAGAAGCTGATATCAGTTGTCAATTGGTCTGGAAAATGGGTGAGCAAAAAATCTCACAAGCCTTGATTTATCATGATTTAGCTTTTTTTGAAAGTTTTGGAATTGCCACCAAAGTCATCACCAAAATGTTCAAGCTCCTCAATGGAGACAAAAGTGAAGACAAAAGTGACGGAAAAACCAAAAATAAAACTACCGAAAAGTCAATTTTATCAACCAAAACAGAAAATAAAACCAAACTTGAAACTAAATCTGACACCAAGACTGAAACTGAAAAAGAAATTGATTCCATCTGGAACAAGGTCGGCACACCAGACAAAAAAAGCCAATCATGGGGAGAAAAACCTGCACATTTGGCTATTCACAAAGGACAAAGTGGAATTTTATCAGTGGATTTTACCCAGGAGATGACAAATCTTGGACACAGTCGTGGCGATATAGTTTCTAGTATTACAATGCTAAAAGGGCAAAATTATTGGGAAAATGTCTCACTGGAAAATCTAGTTCAAAAAGCCGAAAAGCTCCTCAAAAGTGTCAAAGTTAAAAACGAAAAACTGGTTTAGAAATTCTAATCTCAAAATTAAAAAAACACTTGAAATTGGGTTGAAAATGGTTTTTTTGGCAGATTTAGCATCATTGTCCACCCCGTCAACCTACGGTTTCCACCCCTCAAGGAGGGGAATTTTGGTGTCAAGTCTTCAAAGCTGGTTGTTAAGTTTTTTTGAGAGATTTAGATTTCTAAGATTAATCGTTGAGAAATTTCTAATTTTGTGCATATTCTAAAGGTTTTCTATGATTTTTCCAAGTCCAGTAATTGACAAATAAATAATTTTAGATTTTAAATAATTTCGTTGACTTTTTTGAAAAACAATCTGCTTATCTTTGAATTACTTTTTTGATATTACTAACAACTTTTGTTAATTTTTTATGTCCGCTTTTCGTTTGAAAGTTATTTTTACTTTGATTATTTTGGGAATTATAGGTTTTTTTGGCTACCAAACTTGGGCGTTTTATTACAACCCGCCGTCCAATTCTCGCACTGGCATTTATGATTTTACGGTTTCCAAAGGGCAAACTTTTCAAGATTTATCCACCAAACTTTTTGAAGACCAGATAATCACAAGCGATGCAGTTCTTAATTTCCACGAACGCCTAAATCCAGTCAACAACCTCCAAAGTGGCAAATTCCAATTACAATTGCCAGCCAGTCCCGAAAGTATAATTGCCCAAATCCAAACTCAAAATCAAGAAATTATCAACCGAATTGCCAAAGAAAACCAGCGAGAAACTGTGGTGTTAACCTTTAGAGAAGGGATTAGATTGGATGATATTATCAAAATTTTGGATGAAAACAAGGTAGCTTCCAAAGCTGAACTGGAAACTTTTGTAAAAAATCCTGATAATTTTGACCGCAAGACTTTCCCGTTTTTACCCAAACCTCTAAGCTGTACCTACGGTGATCTCAAAACTTGTGCTAAATATTACCCTGAAGGTTATTTTTATCCAGACACTTACACTTTTTTCCGACCTTCCAAGCCAGCTGATATTTTTGAAAAAATGTTGAGAAATTTTGAAAATAAAGTTTGGGCTAAAATTGAAAACCAAATTGGGGACAAAAACCTAGAAAAAGTCATTATTATGGCCTCAGTCATAGAAAAAGAAAGTGGCAGGCCAATCAACGGAGTCAACAAAAATAACATAGATGAAGTCAACAAAGAACGAAAATTAATCGCCAGTGCTTTTTATAATAGAATTGAAAATGGGCAAAAATGGGAGTCAGACCCCACTGGAACGTATTGGAGTGGCAAAACTTTTTGTCAGCAAACTTTGAAAAAACTGGAAAATTGCATTTATCTGGATTCGCCAGAAGCCCAAAATCAGTACAACACCTACCTTGTCAAAAACTACCCAATTGCCCCCATTACTAGTCCACAACTAGATAATATTTTGGCAGCTCTTGACCCAGCTGAAAGTGATTATTTGTTCTTTGTGAGTGATGCAAGTGGTAAAAAATACTTCGCCAAAACCAACGCTGAACACGAGGAAAATATCAGAGAGGCCCAAATAGTCAACGCCAACAGTAGATAGTTTTTCCAAATTTATTAACAGAAAGTGCAGCTTTTGGTCAAATTTAAGGCGAAAAATTTAAATTGAGAGATAAATGGAAATTATGGAGATTTATTTGTGAAGGTTTATTAAAATTTAAAGAATAACAATAGACATACTGCGTTGAACGGTTTTTTGATAATTTAGCAAAATTTATTTATATTTTTTTGGTATTTTGACCGCTGGAAAATATCTGAAAATTGATTTTTGAGTCCAAATTTACTCCAAAATTATTTGAATTTATGAATTTTTAGTTTTAGAATTTATTAAACGCAAGAGGTCTAATATATTGAGAAAGTTATGAAATTATAATGTGTTCAAAACCTTGGTGAAAAATTGCTGATTTTGTCTTAATTTTAAGCAGTTTTGAGTTTGGCAACTTGGTTCAAAAAATTATTCCTTGACAAAATTTAAAATTATAGTCTTTCTCTAATCACTTAAATTTTAAGTATTTCAAAGCAAAATCGTCTTGCCCAGATGGTGGAATTGGTAGACACGCTAGCCTTAGGAGCTAGTGCCGCAAGGTGTCAGGGTTCGAGTCCCTGTTTGGGCACCAAAATAAAAATTAAAATAATTCAAATCAAATAAAAAAATACAGCTAAAACTATTGGAAAAACAGAGGTTACAATTGTTTGAAAAATATGTAAGAAATATAAGAAATTATGATAAAAAAACAATTTATGCTTTAAAATTAGTTTAAAATGATGAAAGTAAGGTATTATTTGATAAATTAACAGAGATTGTTTTATACTTTCTCCAAAAAAAGATGTTTATTTATGGAAAACTTTGACCAGTATATCAAAACAAGATTAAAGGATCTATACTCCAAATTAGAAATTCAAGATTTGAAACAAGCAAACAAAATACACGATTCTATATTGCAAAATAAGAAGGAAATGACAACAGAACAGATACTATTTCTTCTCTGGCAAAGTTCGAGTGTTTTTATCAATTTCGGATTAGATCAGGAAAATACTGATATATTGAACAAAGGTAAGTTTATTTGTGAATATGCTCTAAAAAAAATAAACGAAGAAAATTTAGACACGCCATTTGAGTTTGAAATAAGATATAATCTGTCAAATTATTATTCAAATATGCAGAGGTTAGATTTTAAAAATATATCTCAATCTCCAAAAATATTTTACACAAATCAATGGTCAGCAAAAATCCGAAAAGAGTATGAAACAATACAAAAACTTAAATTATACAATAGTGAGGATAGTAAAAAGAAATTTATAGTTAATTATTCTTTATTTTTGGATGAATGTGGTAGGTTTATTGAAGCTCTTGATTGGTTAAATACTTTGGATCAAAAAGAGTTTGCACCAGCAGAGCTTTCTAAATGTCATATTTTGTATAGTTATAGTGTTAAAAATAGATTTTTGAAAGAAGGAACAAGACAAGTAACTTATAAGTATGTTTATCAAAACTATTTAGCAATATTAAACAATCCTACAAAAATAAAGGAATTGGAAATGGCGATGAACCAAAATATTAGTGAAGAGATAAAGAAAAAAATTAAAAACTTGGAAAATGGATGTGTCGGGGGATAAGAACTTTTTATTAGAAAAAGTAGAGAAATTTGAGCATAATTGGAACTATCCTTTTACTGATAAATTCGTAAAAACCTGCCAAGAAAATCATGCTTTATTTTTAAACGAACAAATTTTTGATACTGCTTGTACTAGCCATTGTTATGATGATTTGAAAATAGATTTAGAAAGTTTAAATTTAGAAAGTTTAAATTTTGATAGTGCAAAAAAGAAAAAGCTGTATAGTTATTCTAACCAAATAAAGCAAAAATATATTACAGCAAGGTATTCTATAATTCAAGCAGAAATATCAGAATCAGACATTGCTGAAATTAATAAATTAACAGATTATTTTGATGGGTTGGAATTGCTAGAAATAAGTAATTTTTCCCTTTCTCGTGGGCTGAAAGAACAAGGCTTCCAAACTGCTTTTAATGTTTTGGACTCTGTAATTAATTTTATAAACGAGTTTTTAGATCTAGGTATAGAAAACTACAATGATTTATATTTTGATGAAAATAAGATCTTTAGAAAAAATGGTAAATTCAATGAAAATATAGAAAATGAAAATTCTTATTATCTATTTGCAATTTATGATTTATCCTTAGATTTTCAAAAAGATGGCAGATATAGATATTTGGCTGATATTAGACATAAATCAACCCATTCTTTCTTAGAAAATAATATTGAAACAGCTGATTTTTATAAAATATTAGAAATATGTAGATCAGTAATATTTTACCTTTTTATGTGGATTAATTCAAAAATGGTGATTAAATAATTAAATTGTTAGGGTTTATTTTAAGAATGATTTTAGTGAGAAAAATACTCAAATACTCAAAGAAAAATTGGGGTTGTAGGTTTTGCTTGAGAATGTTTGACAATTTAGCCAAGTTTATTTTGTCTGTTTTTAGGGGCTTTGTTTTTACTATTTTTCACTATATTTTCGTGTCAAAAATTGTAATTCCAAGCTTGCCAACAAATTAACCAAAAGAATCTTTCAATCTCTTATACTCCAACATTTGTCCAAAAAACTAATCCAAAAACCAAATAAAACCATGTCTAAAAATTCCAGTGGTGGAGATAGCTTTGGGCAAAAAAAGCCTTTGAACTGGAAAAAAAATCACGACAATCAAGGTGATCAAAAACCTGAAATTGAGCTAGTTGCCAAAAAACGCTTTGGGCAAAATTTCTTGATTAACACTGGCATCCAAAGCAAAGTTCTCAAAGCCTTTCAAAAGCTCAAAAGTGAGTTTCCAGAAATTACAGATATTTTAGAAATTGGACCGGGAAAAGGCGATATTACTGAGCTTCTTTTGACAGAATGTATCCTTTCCAAACATAGTTTCACTGCCCTTGAAATTGACCCAGAAGCTATTAAGTTTTTACAAAATAAATTTAACACCGATTTTTGGCAAAGTCAAGGCAGTTTGGAAAACTTGAAAAATGCGGAAAATACAGAATTTGAAAAACCTGAAAATTGGCTTCAATTTGGCGACGCTTTGGAACTTACTGCTACCAAAAAACTGCCTGTAGAAAGCTTTGTTTTATTCTCATCTTTACCGTACAATGTCGGCTCCAGAATTATCGTGGAATTAGCAATAAATTACCCACAATGTCCGTTTTGCGTGATCGTCCAAAAGGAGGTGGCGACCAAAACTAGCATCAAATCAAACTTGACTTTTTTTGGGGCTTTTTTGGGGCTTTTTTATGATTTTGACAAGGTTTTTGACATCGTTGGTGGTAATTTTCAACCTGCACCAAAAGTTACTAGTAGTCTCCTAATTGCTCGACCAAAACAAGTTTTGAAAACAAGGCAGAATTTAAAAAATAATTATCCAAACAGCCACGAATTAGGTTATAAATTGAGCGAGTGTCAACTAGAAAAAATTCTCAAAACTGTGGAAAATAGACAAAAAATCTGTCAAACTCTCAAAACTTTATTTGGAATGCCAAGTAAAACTTTGGGCAATAATCTTAAGTCTTTGGGTTGGGGAAAAGACAAAATCAACCTATTTTTGGACGAAAATAATTGGCAAAAAACTAGACTTTCTTGGGATAATTACAAAGAAATTTTGATGAAAATCTGGACAAATATGGAAGGAAATTTGGATGAATAAAAAATACTGTGAATAACAACTTAGCAACCTGTTTTTAGCCTGAAATTTCTGGAATTAAAAAATTCTTAACAACCTATTCTTGAGAAAATTCCTTGCCAAGTTTAAAAAAATTTCTGTAAAAATTAACACTAGGTAAAAGTATTTTGACGATTTTTAGCTGTTTTGGCGTTTGTCTCTTGACTAATTCTAAATTTTAGACAAAGTTATATCAATATACGCCATTATGCCCATTCCTACTTTACCTAAAACGGCTGTCAAGGTTGATAATTTTTCGGGGCAATTCAGTAAAAATTCTAAAAAGCCGAAAAGAAAAAATCACCAGCAAGCCAAAAAAAGCCAAAAAAAGCCCAAGAGTTGGTCATCAAACACTGATCAAAATGATAGTTTAGATTATAAAAATCAGGGTTTTCCAAAACAGTTTTCCAAAATTTCCGACTCTCATTACAAAAAAGGCCAAAATAATCAAACCAGCCAAACTAGCAATAGTTTTCAACAAAAAAACCTGTCAATCGTCGGTGGGCAAACCCAAGCTTTGGTTCAAAGAATTTCCAATCAACTTTCTGGTCAAATTAGCCAACTTTCCAGTCAATTCAAGCAATTTCCCAAGGTTTTGAAAACTGTTCCAGAAAATACTAACACCCCCAAAACAGGTCAATACACAACTAGCCAAAATGCTCAAAATTCACCGTCAAATTTTAGAAAGTTGGTTGCCAATAAAATTGATGAAATCAAGGAAAATGGACAAAGTGTTTCTCAAAGCAGCTCTCCAAACAATAAACCAAACCAAGATTTTTTTAAGAGAAATCAAAACGCTTTTGACCCAAACTCTTTTCAACAAAGTCCAAACTATCCTAATTCAAATTTTTCTAACTCAAGCTTTCCTAATCTCAACTATTCTAGTAAAAATGATTTTAATTCACCAGCTATTTTTGAGGGTAAAAAAAATACCCGTGATGCCAAATCAGTGACTATCAGCCGTCAATTTGCGCTTCGCCACACTTATCGGGCTGGAGCAATTGTCTGGGTAAAATACCGTGGTGAGAATTATTACGTGGTTTTTCGCTCTCTGTCTCGCCCTAGTCGTGGTGTCCAAATTCCGGGCGGGCGAATTGAAAGGATGGAAAATGTGGCCGAGGCGGTTACCCGAGAAGTTTATGAAGAAATTGGCGTGCAAACCCGAATTTTGTGTCCTTTAGGGTTTTTATTCACCGAGAATTTGAGTGATAATTTTTCTAGAATTGAGATTTATTACATCGTTCGCCCTATTTTTCCAATTGATGTTTTTCGTCACTGGCAACACAAAGATCTGGATGAAAAACGCCAAACGCCTGATAAACAGCAAATTTTGGACTGTTGGTGTGTTCCTTGTGAGCGAGATGTTAATTTTTTGAGCTACGAACAAGGCAAGGCAGTTTTGATGTTTCGGCAATGGCTCGGGCAACACAAAAAACCCGGTGATGGCTTTAAAAACAACTAAAATCCCAAAATCTCTGAAAATTAGAAAGCTACTTGGTTAATTCTTAAAGTCATATTCTCTGATCATTGGGTCTACATTTTCCACCATTTTAAAAAATAATTTTGTCTCAGCTATATCAAATGTAGAATGAGTACTATTTTTCAAGTTATAAACTTCCATACCGTTAAATCCACTCATATTATCTTTAATATAGCCAATTACAATGTAATTATCTACACCTTCTACAAATAAATAACAGCAATTAG
Source organism: Limisphaerales bacterium (assembly GCA_044238065.1). Lineage (GTDB taxonomy): Bacteria > Patescibacteriota > JACMRA01 > JACMRA01 > JACMRA01 > JBIIDY01. Next base: position 12,891 of record JBIIDY010000028.1, read on the forward strand.
TATTTTTTTCCACACTGTAATCACTTGCTTTAGGCTTGTGCAGCACTGTTATTTTTAGATTTACTTTATCAATCATTAGACCCCTTGCGTTAAATAAAAAAATTGTTTAAAATTCCAATATGCTCTATAAAAATTTACAACAACTAACGCAAGACGAATTCAAAAGACTGAC
>JBIIDY010000141.1:0-3686 GCA_044238065.1 Limisphaerales bacterium
TTGCTCGTAAATAAAAGCAAGATTAATTTAACTTTATTTTTTAACTCTTTATTCCTATTTCTTGGCTTAATATCAACACAAAGTTGAGTTTCAGTGGTTCGGGGTATTTACTAAATCCCTCACAGGCGTGAAAATAAATTTACTAAAAACTCCAAAAAGGAAATAGGAAGTTTGTTCAACTTTGGATAAAAAACAATAAAAAGTACAAAAGTAAATTAGCAAAAAATAATTACGCTTCGCTGAAAAAATTAATTATATCATCAATTTGACTATTTTCAACCTTATGATCTAACAAGTCTTTTTTGAAAACTAACTGAAAACCATAATCACAACTTTGATCTATAAGTTTACCAAAAGCAATTTTACCGCTAACTTTTTTATTTTTTAGGCGACCTGCCAAAGTCACTCTTTGATTTTTGACCAGTGTAATGATTAAGTAATTTTGCCAATTTAGATCGTTTTTGTCATCTCTATCTTTGTCAGATTTCAAAAATTTTGATTTCAATTCTAGTTTTTCTTTTTCAGAGTATTGACTCAAATCAGGAAAAAGAGATCGAGCTTCCCTAACTACTTCTGGGCTAAAATCTTCGTCCATTTCTACATCCTGCGGATCAACTCCCAGCTCTTGAGCTAGACTTCTTTTTTCTAGAATGTTTTCGGCATGTTCCAACAAATCTATGGGAAATAAAACAAGGTCCAAAAAATCATCTAAAAGATACAAATCATCCTCAACCTCTATTTTTTTATAGTCAAATTTATGTACAAAATCAAACCAAAACTTGACAAAACCAAGTTCAAAATCACGATGTGAAGTCGGGGTGAACGGATCTAAGCCAAGTTCTAAAAGTTTTTTCATTTTATTGATTCTTTCCGTTCGTTGAAAAGCCAAGCTAGAACTACTAACTGGGCTTGACTGGCTTGATGGGTTGCTCATATATTATTTTTTAAATAGCTATTAAATATAATTTCTTTATAATTGATGAGGTTTTATCCAATAGTTTATTTGGTAAATTTGACACTTTCCTTTAAAAATTTTTGAAATTTAAAAAACAATAGTTTTGAATTGGATAAACAATACCTATATCAGATTTTAGTAAAAATGTCTAGAATTTTATAAATAGCAACTTTTTTATAATCCTGAGAAAGGGTTTTGAATTTTTTAAATACATAGAATTTGGTTAATTCTGTAATTTTTCTAATTTTCAGCCCAATTCAAACCTAGATTAAAGATTAAGTATTTTCATTTATAAAGCAGTCTTTTGAAACTTTCAATCAACTAAATTAAATCTGACAAATTAAATTCTAATTTTGAACGTAAAACTTTTTTAAATTATCCAAAAATTTGAGGTTATTGTGGGTCAAACTAGTAAAAAATTTCTAAAACTAAAATTACTGATTACCTAAATTACAGATTTTTCCAAAGAAATAAACAATAAAATAAATCATTATTTTTCCTCAGTTTTTTTGACTCTGGGTTTTTTAACTTTAATTTCTCTGCCTTCGTTGTTTTCCTCTATAATTTCAGCAGGTTTAGCAGTTTCAGTTTTTTTAATGGCAGGTTTTTCTGTTTTTTCTTGAGAATTTTCAGAGTTGTTTTTGTTAGGATTTTGCTTGTTTTGGATTTCTGCTTGGATTTTTTGGGCAGTCTCCAGATCCTTAATCCTACTCAAATAAAGTTTTTCGGAATTTTCTTCACCTTCCAAGTTTAGGATGATAAAGTCCAACACATCCCCAACTTTGATAAGCTCGTAGATTTTGGCTGGGCTTTCCAATGGTTTTTCGGAAAGTTGGCTAATATGACAAAGTCCTTGAATATCAGTTTCTGGGTCAACCACGATCGCTCCATAAGATACGATTTTGGTGATTTTTCCTTTGAATTTGTCACCAGGTTTATTATTTTTGGCAAAAGTTGTCCAAGGGTTTGGTGTAGTTTGACGGATAGATAGGTTAATACGGTGATCTTTATCAATCTCCAAAATTTTGACTTTAACATTATCGCCAATTTTGTGTTCCAGGCTAGGATTTTCCACCTTTTTCCAGGCAATTTCGGAAATATGTACAAGTCCGTCAATATCATCGTCAAAACGAACAAAAAGTCCAAAATCAACAATACCAATCACGGTAGCATCAACTATATCACTAGCTTTATATTTGGCAAGTTTGGCTGCAATCAGCTCTTCACTCACAGCTTTTTCAGAGACAATTACGCTGTCGCTTTCAGGATTTAGATTAGTAATTTTGACTTTGAAAGTTTGTCCAAGGTATTTTTTCATTTGGTTTTGGAGGCTCTTGTCTTCATTATTAATTTGCTTAACTGAGTGAGTGCTTGACAAAAGTGAAGCTGGCAAAAATCCTTCGATTCCACCGCTAATGCCAACCAAGAAACCACCACGGTTAACATCCTTAATTTTAGCGTCAATAATTTCGCCTTTTTCGTGATACTGAACAATTTCAGCCCAGATTTTATCTCTTCCGATCGCTCTAAAACTCATTTCCAGATAACCCATTTCGTTGTCCAAATTAAGCACAATTCCTTCAATTTCTTCACCAACTTTTAACCTTGAAAGGTACTCTTCGTTATAAAGCTCACGACCGCGAACAACGCCAATGCCGATATTTTCAATTTCAATAAAACATTGATTTTTGGTCAAAAAAATGACTTTTCCAGAAAGGGTTTCACCGATTTTTACGGGATTGAGTGACCCTACTTTCATCACTAAATCATCCATTGTAGGTTGTAAATTTTCAGTATTTGTGTTGACGGCGGTGCCAGAATTATCCGCGTTAAGGGCAAAAACTTGGGTTCGGTTATAAAAAGTAAACATATTTTGTCATTAGAAAGGATTAGATTATTTTTGTCAAGTGAAAATGAAAAACGGGATCAAAAACTAAGCTGAATATTTTTTAACCCAAATTTTCTGTGATTTAAATTTTCCTAAAAGTTGCTTAAAGTTAGGACAAAACCAGTGAGATAAAACGTAATTACCCAAGCCCATCTTCTAATATTTGGTGGTTAATTTTACTCCAAAAATAGAGGTTGGGTAGTATTTATCAAAGTTTCAAAAAAGTTTCTCATCGCCAATTACCTTTTGAAATTTTTGCCTGTCTTCATTACAAAGAGTATAGTTGTTTATTTTAGAATTATCTTGATTTTTCTTTTCAAAACAAAAAGTTTCTAGATATTAACTCCAAAGCTATTTTTATATCGTGACAAACTATTATACCACTATTTAAATTATCCTCATCTCCAACTTTATAACCTACAACAACACCTATAATTTGAAAAGTTCCATTCTGATCGATAAAACCTGCTGGTCCACCAGAAAAACCAGGAAGATTCTGTCCACTTAAAAACCAACCATTACCATCTACAAAACTACCTGAAACTATCGCTTGACGAATAAAAGGACCTGGTCTATCTTCGTTCAATTCTATAAAAGACTTGTGTTGATTGTAAAAAAATCCGTACGGAAAACCTAAGAAAAAAACATTTTGTCCCAATAGAGTTCCAATAGATCCTAAATTGATTTCTAATTTATTTAAATATAAGTCCTCTTCTAATTAGACCCCTTGCGTTAAATAAAAAAATTGTTTAAAATTCCAATATGCTCTATAAAAATTTACAACAACTAACGCAAGACGAATTCAAAAGACTGACCGGAGTCAGTAAAAAAGTCTTTGAAATA
>JBIIDY010000142.1:0-3683 GCA_044238065.1 Limisphaerales bacterium
AAAATGATTTAATTTGGGCTGTCGATAAATTTATCAAAACAATAACTGAAACAGTGAAATCACCAGCGGTTTTTATAACTTGTGGCAAGGCTTTTTCGGGTAAAACTTATTTGTCAAAATTATTAGCTAAGGAAATTCAGGCAGAAAGGTTTTCTTACGATGAAATTTGGTTGGAAATTAGACAAACAGTAGATACTGAAAACGACCCAAAATTAGATTTTTTAAACATTTTAGAAATAATCAAAGAAAGGGGTTTGTCGTCTTTAGCTCAAGGTAAAACTGTAATTATAGATACACTTTTTGATACCAAAGAATGGCGAAGTGAAATTAGAAATTACTTTAAAGATAAAAACTATCCAGTTTGGACGATTTATACCAAAATTAGTGATCAAATTCAGCAAGACAGAATTACTGAAAACAAAATTAGCAAAGAAAGACATCAGGTAAATGAAAAACTTTTAGAGGAATTTAATCAAAAATTTGAAGAGCCAAATGATGAAGATAATGTTTTTGTGTTTGAGTGTGAAAATTTAAAAAGTAGGGTGGGAAATAGGGAATTAAACCCAAATAAAACAACCTTTCGTCAAGCTGACTTATCCGATATTACTGGGATTTTAGCTGTCCAAAAAAAGTCTATGATTGATGCTTTTGTGGGCGAGCGATACGGAATAACTCTGGAAATGGTGGAGCAAGATTTTGTTGGTAAAGAAACGAGACTTGCTAAATATTTTGAAACTGGGACTTATTTTGTAGCCGAAAACACAGAGAAAATTGTGGGTGTAATAGCGGCTTCAGAGGATAGAATGCTTCGCACAATGTGGGTTGATCCTGATTTTCAAAGGCAAGGAATTGGGAGAAAATTAATGCTGATGGCTGTTCAAAAATTAGGCAGTTTTGAGGATATTAAGTTGGAAACTGGTTTGCAAAAAGACGGACAAGCGGTGAAATTTTACGAAAGTTTAGGTTTTGAAAAAACTGGAAAAGAATCTAGGATAAAGTTTTTCTCGGAGCAAACTGGCGAGGTAGAAAATATTGAATTTGTGCTAAAAAAAGATAAGATAGAGCAAATTTTACAAAAATATCAAGAAAAACCACTTACAGATTTAGTCAGTTTGATTGAAATGAAAGTCAAAAACAAAACCGATAAACCCTTCATAATAGCCATTGACGGGCGAGGAGGGAGCGGGAAGAGTACTTTGGCTGAAAAAATTGCTCAAAATTTTAAGACACAAATTATTAAAACTGATGATTTTATAACTTTTTACAAACCAGAAGAAATCACAGATAAGGATTATTATTGGGACAAAAGTCGCTTTATACAGGATGTACTTATACCACTCAAAAATAAACAAGATTTTCAATATGATATTTGTCGCTGGAAGACTGGAGAGCTGGTTAGAGAAGAAAAAATTGATTTACAAAATGAATTGATTATTATAGAAGGGCTACACGCTTTACATCAAGATTTATTAAATTTTTATGATCTGAAAATTTGGGTTAATACTCCGCTGGAAGTGTCGCTAGAAAGAGGAAAAGTAAGAGATTTACAAAAAGGCAAAGAAAATATTGATGAACTTTGGAATTTTTTTGTACCAGTTCAAGAAAAGTATATTAGTGAACATAAACCCGATCAAAAAGCTGATTTGGTGGTGTCAACTGAAAATGATGGGTATGAGATTGTGGGAAAACCAAAAGATGAAATTGAAGATAAAGAAAACACTGATTTTCAAATTAAAATTCTAAATACTAAGGAAGATTTGGAGGTTTTAAAGCAGATTTACAATGATGAATCTCTGAATTTGCAAGATGAAAATAATTATATTAACAAAATTTGGAACAAAAAGGAAAAACAAGATAGTTACTTTATTATTTGTCTAATTGGTTCCAAGCCTGCTGGTTTTGCAGCTAGTTTGTACTACGATGATATGGTTGGAGGAACTTACTTTTTGTCTGAACTTTATGTAAATAAAAATTTTAGAAAACAAGGAGTTGGACAGTTTTTAGTCAAAAAAGTAATAGAATTTGCAAGTCGCAAAAGATACAAAGTTACCACGACCCAAACTGAACAGGATAATATTCCAGCTCAAAAATTGTATAACAAAATTGGCTTTAAACCAGTTAAAAACGAATACACACAACATTTAACACTGCAAATTAAAAATGATTTAGTTTTGTCGGAAGGCGAAAAATTAGAAAGTAAAATTGAAAAAGTAGAAAATAAATATGCCCCCGTGGGGGCTGTTCCAAAGGAACGGGGGAGTTACGAGATGTTTCCTGACTTACTAAATTCAATTCAAGAAAAAGCTAAAAATTCTAATTTAGATCAAAAACATCAAAATAATATTGATTTTCTCAAAAAAGAATTGGTCAAAGTTAAGAATTTAGAACTGAAAAATACCTCAATAGAGTTTTTTGCCTCCGGTCAGTGTAATGATTTATATTTGATAACCAAAAACGATAAAAAATATTTAGCTAGAATTACCAACTGGGAACAAAACAAAGTTTGGAAAATCAAGCAGGAAGAGTATGAAAAACTAAATTTTATCAAGGATTTAAAAATTGCTCCAACTTCTCATTATTATGATTTAGGTCAAAATGAAAAACAAATTCATTGGTGCTTGGTTGATTTTGTGGAGGGTAAAACTGTCCAACAATTATCTGACAAAAACATTACTCAGCTGGCTCTAACATTAAAAAAATTACATGAAAACACTATTAAAAACAAATATGGAGACAGATGGTTTGAATTGGAAGATATTCCTTATAAATCCTACACTTTAAAAGAATATTCAGAAAATAAACCTAAATTTGTGCAAAAAGCTGGTTATGATGAGTTGAAAAAAAGTTTTGAGAAGATAAATTGGGCAGAAATAAAAAAGTTTTGCCTAATCCACAATGATTTGAAACCATTAAACATGGTAGAAAATAATGGCGAAATTTTATTGATTGATTGGGAATATTCTTACATGGACATTCCTGAAAATGATATTGCTAGATTTTTTGTAGAAAACTCTTTGACCGAAATTCAAAAGAAATTGTTTTTAGAAAATTATTTACCACTTGAGAATTTGGATTTTACAATGGAAATATTGCAGGTTTTTGTTGATTTATACGAATTTTTTGAAGTAAGAGAAGATGTGGTGGAGCCTGTGTATAATCTGGCACAATCTACCAAGCCCTTCATAATAGCCATTGACGGCAGGGGTGGTAGTGGCAAAAGTACTTTGGCTCAAAAATTATTGGAAAAATTATCAAATTCAGTTTTGATTGAACGAGAAACTTTTATGGAATTTATGAAAGGAATGGATACCGCGAGTGAAAATTGGGATGCTAAAAATTTTGAATTAGATAAAAATGCTTTTGAAGAGGAAATAAGGAAAAATCAAGATAAAAGTGTAATTATTTTGGAAGGTTTAAAAACTTTTGAAATAGATTCTAGCTTGAAAATCTGGGTGGAAGTTGACAAAAAAACTGGTAATCAAAGAGCTAAAAAGCGAGATGCGGGAGAAAAAGTAAATCCGATTGGTTTTGCAAAATTTTGGCAGGAATATGAAAATCATACAGAAAAATATATTACAATATCCGCTCCGCAACAAAAAGCTGATTTGGTTATTTCCACCGAAGATCCTGAATATAAAATTAAAAAAGACTGGGATATTTCCACCCTCCAAATTGAAACAGAA
>JBIIDY010000029.1:0-12990 GCA_044238065.1 Limisphaerales bacterium
ATTTCCTAAAACATTTCATCGGTTAGTTTTGGAGGCCTACCGCCTTTGTTTGGACTTAATTTGTTAGACATATGCTTTGATTATTAAGTATTTATAACATTTTGTCAAGTTTCGATGGTTTGGGGTATCAAAGCTATAATACAAAATGTTTAAATTGGTCAAGTTGCTTGCGGTTTATCAAAGTCTGTATTTACCGATAAAATAAGTGTGGCACAAGGGGAATTTTTGGTTTTTATTTTTTTCCTAACCTTAAAACAACAATTTAGCCCTATCTTTGATTTCCTTTTCAATTTCGGCACGGTCGCGGCCGTATTTTTGCTTGACCATATCAAGAATTCTTTGTCTTTTGGCTTGAGCAGCTAGCATTTTTTCGGGGTGTTTTTTGTCTTCAATCTCAAAGTATTCGTCGTAAATTGCCTTTATATTGAAAGGTTTGGTTCGGTCGTTTTTATTCACCAAAAGTCTTGCGTTAAAGGTTTGACCTTCTGGATTTTGGATGTCTTGGATGGACAGTGGGGCAAATTCCGTTTCCAAATACTTGGCGTCGTCAGCTCCACAACGGAAAATTAGCTTGGTTCCGCAGTTAGCCATTAATGAGTCCTTGATACGCTCCGAGCCGTCCGTGACCACTTGCTTGACGAATTGGTGTGCCAAATAAAAACCGACTTTATACTTGCGAATCTCTTCCAAAGCCTCCGGAATGGCGTCAAACAAAAAGTTTTGCATCTCGTCAATATAAACAAAAAATGGTGGCCTGTCCTCAGGAATTGTTGGAGAGAAAGTCCCGTCTTCATTGTATTTCATCCCGTCCGCACGCCCCATTCCACTGTTCAAAAGACCTCCCACCATCAACATTCCAAGCAAATAAGCTGAAGTTTTACCGATCAAACCTTTGGAAAGAGAGAGGAGAATAATTTTGCGGTTATCCATGGCTTCACGAAAATTGATCACGGATTTTTGCTGTCCAATCATCGGGCGTAAAAAGTCATTTTGAATAAAAGGGGCTAATTTACTGGTAATGTAAGGCACCATATTTTCAAGGCTCGCGTCCCCTCCCGCTTTTGTGGCTTCTTTTTCCCAAAAATCAACCGTTTCCATATCTTCACACATAGCCAGTTTGAACGAGCGAAAATCTTCATCCACCAAAACTTTAGGAATTTCCAAAATTGTACACCCGCTTTCTGGGTGAGCCATCACGAGCCGCATAGCGTTTTTCATATAATTTTCAAACATCGGCCCCCCCGTCTTTTTCAAATCATAAAGTTTATCCCAAATTTCAAACATCGTGTTGATCGCCAAAGTCTTTTCTTCGGGTTTGTTTGGATTAGTTTGCAAAAGGTTCAAGCCAAGCGGCCTGTCGGTAATTGACGGTGAAAAAACAATCACATCTTTAATTCTCTCCTCTGGCATTCTACGCAAAATATCGTCCACACCTTCCCCGTGCGGATCTACAAAACAAACCCCGTTACCCATTTTAATATCCTGCAAAATCACGTTGTTCATGGTGACGGTTTTACCTGAACCCGAGCCACCAAGCGAATAAATATGACGAAATTTGGACTCTTGCTCAAGATAAACGGACTTGCGAATACCTTGACTTTCCGCAACCCCCAGATAAATGTTTTTGGGGCCAGGGCCTGGGATATTGAGAGGAATTGGGGGCTTGTAAGCGAGTAGCCAGTGGATATTAGATGTTTGGACATTGTGATTAGGAAGGTGCCACAAAGTGTTGATTTCTTCGGTGTTAATGATGTCAGGCTGGTTGAGATTGGGACGGCGAAAAATAAAGTTTTCCAGAATTTTATTGACATTTTTGGAGTCTTTCTTTTTGAAACCGTTAAAACTGGGCCTGTTGGCAAAAACCTGAAAAGACGGAATGATGTTTTCCACAATTCGCTTGGCTTTTTCTTCGGTTGTGCTACTTCCGACAATTCGCAAAGTTAATCTAAAACCTGGTTTTGAGGCTTTTTCTTCTAACTTTTTGATAATATCTTGTTGTTGGGGCGTCAAGGAGATCTGTTGTTTTTTGCCGGTCAAGTCAATCTCCCTTTCCTCTTTTTTGGTCATTTCCTCTTTTTTATTGTCCGTAAAAACTTTAATAATCGACCTCAAGCCTTTGAAAAACATCTTAAAAAAATTGTATTCTGGAAACAAAATTTCTTTAGGATTTTGCCCTTGCTGGATTTGGAGAGCCAGATTTTGGGATAATTTGTGCCATTTTTTGTTTTTGATTGGAGTTATCATGATTTGAATTGCGGCCGATTCTTCCATTTTGAGACCTCCCAGGGCGTTCGTCAAGGCGTTGAGTGGATCACTATCCAAAACTTTGTAGGTTTTGAAAGGAAGTTCAAATCTGGTCATCAATTTTAGTTCTTGAGCGTAAGCGGTCGTATTTTCCTGAAAAAAGTCAATTTTGCGAAGTTTGACAATATGAGCTTTGTGATAAATAGAAATGATTTGTCTTTCAATAACTGGGGCTGTTTTTTTGCTACAAGTCAACCAAAACCGAACTTCCTGCTTGACCGATATCAGTTCCAAACTAAAATTTTCTCCACCCCAAAGCCAAGTCTTAAAATCACTTTTGGCGTATTCCGACATAATCGCGTAGAGCTGTTCAAACGGTGCCAAATCGCCATTGTTGTCCCGACTACTATTGTTATTTTTTTCTTTTTGGGCCTGTTCTGCTGTCTCTTTAGGTAAAGAAATTTCTAAATAAACGGTGTTTCGCCACTTTTCCAGCTTGCTTTTTTCCCACCACCATCGCCGAAATAGATTAAGACCAATTACCACGAGTAAGGCAATCGCCAATGTTCCCAAAATTAAATACATCAGTGGTGCCAAAACTCCAAAATTAAAACTTGTAGGTGTGCTAATCCGTGTATTATTGACACCTGCTGTGCTGGTTTGTCTAGGTGCCAAATTAGTCCTACCAATCGAAGAATTGCTAACAGAACTATTGCCAGTGGAAACGGCGTCGTCTTGTGATGGGCGGAAAAAATCTTCTTGCATTTTATATTGGTTGTTCAGTTTTGGGTAAAATAGGAGAAGTGGAAAATGTCAAAAAATAAATTGAAAAAATAGACCTATTTCCAGAGTTTCGGTTGATTTTTACAACAGCCTCCAAAAATATAATTTAGAAAATTTTCATACTTTGGAAAAGTGTTTAGATTTCAAAAAGTTTGGCTAAAAATAAGTCAAAAATGGTTTTTGGAAAAGTGTATTTTTATCACGAAATTAGTTTTTTTGGTAAAAATTAACACTGAAAATTGGTTAAAATTGAAAAAGTAGAATTAGAAAGATGTCTAATAAATTCAAAAAGTCTCCAAAAAATTATTGGGCTTGAAACAATTATAAAGCCTTTACCGAAAAATGTCAAAAAATGTCAAACCGAAAAATTAGTTTAAAAATTAGTTTAAAATCAAGATTTTTTTCAACAAAAGTAAGAATTTTAATCTCTAAGTGTTTAAAAATTATTCAAATCCAGCAAGCCAAAAAGCAAAATTTCCAAGCTAAAAAAGAATAATTTGGTAATGCTTGGTTAAAATTTCACTCGTAAAAATATAGTTAATCTGACTATCAAAAAAGTTTTGCAATGTTTCTTTACTCCTGACAATTACAAGCTCTTCACTTTTTATCTTATCATAAACCAAGAGTAGCTCATCTTTTTTTTGGGTCAAATAATCATTAAAACCAGCAAACTCCGTCAAATCAGTCAAAAAATGTTGTAATAAAATAAAAACCGACTCCATCTTTTCCACTATCGCCAAATCCATCTTTTGAGCAACATAAAAACTAACCAGATTTTGCCAAGCAATATTCAGATTTGGGTTTTGAGTTTTTTGGGCTTTGGGTTGAAGTTTGGTGATAATTTGCGGGTCAAGACTATCTTTTTGAGTTATTTTTAAGCTATTTTGTCCAAGTTTGCTTCTAGTTTCTTTGAGTGAATTGAGGCTAATTTTAGTTTTAGTTTGTAATTTCAAAAGAGTTTGCTCCAAAATAACAGGCTCCAGTTCCAGAGTCAGGTTCAAAAATTTGTGAAGTTTTTCTTGTTGCTCGTAGATGTTAAAATTGTCAAAATCATCCAAATCTTGTAAAGCAAAATCCAGAAACGGCATTACTTTCAAATTAAATCTGTCTTCTTTACCTTCTTCTTTTTTAGTTTTTTTTGGCAAATCTGTCTTATCTTTTTGATCATTTTCCAAAGTTTTACCTTCATCTTTTTGGCTTAAAAATTGTAAATACTCGTCCAAATCTTTAAAATTTTCTGGAATCACAACCTGCCAAACCTGTAAACCAAATTTACTGGCGATAATAAAAAACTTCTCCGCAGCAACTTTCCCAGCCGTGTCATTGTCAAAAGCAAGCCAAATTACCTTGGTCAAACGAGCTAAAATTTGAATTTGAGTTTGGGTAAAAGAAGTTCCCTGACTTGCCACTGTGAACGGAAAATTATGTTTATGAGCTGTCAAAACATCCATATTGCCTTCTACAATTATTACTTTTTTGTGCTTGATAATTGACTTTTTGGCGATATCCAACCCAAACCATAAATTACTTTTTTTGAACCAATCACTGTCGGGGCTATTGAGATATTTCGGTCTGTTGGGATTTTCTGTGAGAATTCTACCCGTAAAACCGACAGTCTGCCCATCCAAATCACGAATAGGAATTATCAACCTTTCCAAAAACTTATCCTTAAAATAAAAATCTTGACTCATACCAAAGTTATTTGCTATTTTTAAAAATTTGTCCAGTCTTTATTGAGATTGACTCTAATGTATTATTTCCTATAAATTATTTTAGACTTCTTCCAATGAACAAAAAAAAGCATAAAAATATAAAAATTATGGTTAAATTTCAAGTCAAAATGTAGCTAAAAACCCATTTTTGAAGGACTTGTTTGTAAAGCAACCTGTCTGGAGCGAAGTGAACTGGGTCAATGCGTGAGCTTGAGTGGTTTTCTCTCTAGAATTTGTGTTGCGGGAACGAAGTGAATGAGCGGTAGCGAATGTAGAAGGAGCGACCAGACCAAGTGTAGCGTAGTGAAATAGAAGCGTAGAGATGGAGGGGGGGGGATTCTTATGTTAAAAATTGTTCATTGTAATTGGTCTAATAAACAGCTCAATTAAGCTTAATTTTTTTCACCTTTCAGTTCCGAGAACAATTTCATCAAAAAATTTGAGACAGTTTTGTGAATTGGTGGGCAACGTATGTGATAAATTAGTGTTGACAAAATTATAAATTCACTTTTAATTTATTAAAAGCCGAGTGTAAAGATGTTTTTGACCGTTGTTTAATCCACTGCTTAATCTATTTTTTTACTTTTTAAATTATTTTTTATGTCTCAACCAGCCGCCGCAACTAATCTTTCCAATACGGAAAATTTTGAAAATGATTTTTTACATTCCAACGTTGAACTACCAGGAATTGAAAATTCAAGCGATGCGGAGATAGAAAAGTCGCTACTTCTCGGGGCTTTTGCCAATCAGCCTCGTTGGTATGTCATCCAAACATATGTTGGTTTTGAAATTGCAGCCAAGCGGGTTTTGGATCAAAAAATTGAAACTTTGGGACTTGCTGAAAAAATTTTAGAGATTTATATTCCCACTCGCAAAATCCTAAAAATCAATACCAAAGGACAGAAAAAAGAAAAAGAGGAGATTTACCACCCCGGCTACATTTATCTTTATATGATTTTGGATCAAGAAACAGGCTATGTGATTCAAAACACTCAATACATTTCCAGGATTCCTGGCACTGGAGATGTGGTTGTTGCCCTAGAAAGTGGCGTCGTAGAAAAAATTAAAAACTTGTTGCAACTCAAAGCAGACAGCGAAGATCCTGTGTTGATTACCAATTACAAAATCGGCACGCCAGTTAATATAGTTCAAGGCCCGTTCGAGAATCACTCTGGTAAAATATGTGAATTAAGCGAAGAAACCGGTAAAGCAACCATTTCAGTTTCAATGTTTGGTCGTGATACTTTTGTAGAATTGGATCTGACTGACATTAGCTTGATGAATTAGCGACTTTTTGTGGTAAATTCGTCATAAAGAAAAATTTAGAAATAAAACTCCACGTATTAACGACTCAATTTTTCAAACCACATTTTGGCTTTATTTTTGGCAAAACTTTTTGAAAACGTATTTTTTCCGAGTTTAAAAAACTTCTCACGACTTTATTTTTGAAAATCCAGTAAAAATCAAACAAAAATCTCAAAATTTGTCCATTCGTTAGAAAAAACGGTTAGAAAAAAATCTTGACAATTTTACAATAATCTAATAGAATGCTTATGTTAATATATTTTCAAAAATAAAAAAGTGAAAAAATTTATAAATCAAACGATTTTGAGGCAAATTTGAGTTCAAAAATCAATTTCTAGGTATTTTTTAGCAGTCAAAATTCCAAAAAAACTTTGAATAAATATTGCTAAATTGTCAAAAAGTCTTTCAACGCAAGAAGTCTAATTTCGTTCAGCCAAACATTCCAACAAAAACAAAAAAAATTTCCCCATGACTACTTTATCCATCGTAATTCCAGCTTATAATGAAAGTGCGACAATTTTGACAATTTTACAAAAACTAAAAGATTGTCAGTTTGATATTCAAGGAATTTTCAAAGAAATAATTGTTATAAATGACTGTTCAAGTGACAAAACGAGCCAACTTGCTAGCCTTTTTGCCCAAGAAAACCAAAGCGAAAACTTTACAATCAAGGTCTTGGACAACGAGCAGAATATGGGCAAAAGTCAAAGTGTCAAGCGAGGAATTATGGCGTCCAGCGGTGATTGGGTGGTTATACAGGACGCAGATTTGGAATACGAGCCGACTGATTTGGCAGAGCTTTTGAAACAAGGGATTCTCAAAGATTGTGATGTGGTTTATGGTAATCGCTTTGGTCAGTATAACGAGGTAATTTATTGGGAAAATTTTCTTGGAAATCTTGCACTTTCCTGCTTTTCAAACCTTTTTACGATCAAGAATATTCGTGTGTTTATTCCAGATATGGAAGTATGCTACAAAATGGTTAAAGGAAATATCTTTCGCGAAGTTGCCACGACCATTAGCTCCAAGTCAAATTTTGGTTTTGAGCCAGAAATTACAGCCAAACTTGGGCATTATTGCAAAAAAGTCAATCACCTCAAGTTTTTGATTCTGCCAATTAGTTATAACCCCAGAAGTGTCCAAGAAGGTAAAAAAATGAAGGCTTTTCAGGACGGAATTAAGGCTTTTTGGGAAATCATTCACTTTAATCTTTTTCTCTAAAATTTGATAAATTATCCATTTTCAGAACTATTTTACTTAATTCGAAGAGCTTGAAAAAGAACTCAAAAAAATTAACATTTGACGATAAAATTTGATTGTATTTTTTGGTAAGTTAGAAAAAGTTTGAGTAAAAACTGATTGACATTTTACAAATAAGCGGAAAAACAAAATTACAAAATAAATTACAAAATTTTAAAAGATTTTTTTGAAATAAAGTCATATTTACAAGCTGTCTTGACAAATTTATCATACAAAAATTTTCCAAATTATCTGATTTTTCCCCACTGTTCCAAATTCTTCAAAAAATTAAGCTACTAATTAAATCACTAAATTCTACCAAATTTTAAATCTTTTTACAACTATTTTACACCAGACTTTGCCACCAATTTTATGCCAGAAAATTCAAAACCAAATTCAAAACAAACCTCGCAGGAAACTTTCAATAAAACTGTAAAAAGTGTTATCAAATTTTTATTTAGTATCAAAGAATATCTTATAATTGCTGCGATTTACATTACTTTAGCTGTCCAAAAAATTACTAAACTAGGTCTCAACTATGACGAGCTTTTGTTCACGAATGTCGCACTTGGAGAGCGAACCAAAGATTTTTTTATTACTCACAGATTTGATTTTTTTGGAACTCTTATTCCGCTCCATAATTATTACTATATTGGCATTCTCAAGTCAATTTTGTATTGGCCGATATTTGCAGTTTTTGGAACCTCCTCTTTTATTGTACGTTTTCCAGTGGTTATTTTGACTACATTTTCGCTTTTTTTAGTTTTCAAAATTTTACGAGAATATTTACCCAAAAAATTTGCTTTACTGATCACCCTAATTACCGTCCTTTCTACCGACTTAATGTTTTATACGACTTACGATGTTGGTCCCGTTGCGATTGAAATGTTTTGCAAAATTCTGCTAGTTTTGATAATGCTCGGTTATCTCAAGGCACCAAAAATATGGAAAATACTCAGTTTTTGTCTAATCTTTTTCTTGGGAACTTTTAATAAAGTTAATTTTCTTTGGTCTGGGAATGCAATTCTCGCGACTTTCGCCGTAGTTTATTTATTTAATTATTTCAAAATTTTCCGCACACTGGGCAAGAAGCTGGCAATTTCTCACTTGCTGGTTTTTTTTGGAGGGATTTCACTTTCCTACATTTATTGGCGCTGGTGCAGTAATTTGTATAATTGGACAACTTCTCTAAGTCTAAATTCAGTTCTGGAAAATTATCCAGTTCGCAGTTATTCAGTTTTTAATATGATCAGTGGTTGGAATTTTTTTATGTGGGGAATGGAATCTGGAACACCAGTTTTTGTGGAGATATTTGGGCTTTTTACAATAATTTTTAGTTTTTTGGGCTTTTTTACAGTATTATTTCACGATAGATTTACCCAAATTAGACAATTTTTTAGTCTTTTTTATGGACTTTTTTGGGTAATTTTTGTGCAGCAACTAGCCACCAGCTCGGCGGGTAATCCATGGCACACTTTTTCCAGCGTTTTTCCTTTTGTGCCAGTTTGCTTTGGAATATCAATTTGGGCTTTTTGGACGCTTATTTTTGAAGAAAAAAAACTCAATTCGATCAGTTTATTTCATTTTTTTAACCAAACTTCCGAAACCAATTCCCAACCAAAAGATAATTTATTACAAGACAATGTAAAACAAAACTTTGAAGGAAAACCTCAGCCTCAAACTATTCAAAACGAATCGAAATCAGAACAAAAACTAAAACAAAACAAATTTGGAAATAGTTTAGAGCATAATTTGGTCAAAATTACCCGTTTTCAACTTGCTACAATTGCGACTTTTGTGAGTTTTTTACTTGTTTTTGGCTATCAATTGACAGTTTATTCCGCTTATTACAAATCTCTTGACTTTGAGCCCAAAAATACTGCTTGGAGCTTGGTTTTTCATGAGCTTTCCAATTACCTCAAAAATCAAAATAAAAAAGTAGTTGCCACTGATTGGGGGCTGACGAGTGGACTTATGACACTTGACCCTATCAAGCAAAAATACACAGATTATTGGATGGGTACAGGTGGGGACTATAACGCTGGAGCTTTTGACGGTTTCAAAAGAGTTTACCTTAGAAATTATCAAGATTATTTGGTTTTATCGCACGGACAGGAGAGGCGTATGTTTAGTAATAATGACAATTTGGAGATATTTTTAGGGCAGAGTGGTTTTGAATTATTCAAAGTTAAAAGTTTTGTAGGCGGGCGTGGAGTTCAATATGAATTGTTTGAAATTAGAAAAATTTAACTCAAAAATCTACCAAGAAAGAATCGAGAAACTTCGTAAAAATATTTAGTTTTGTTGCCGTTTTGTGAGATTTGTAGCGAAAATTCATACCCACTCCAAAATTGACAAATTTACTGTAATTGAAATTCCCCTCTTGAGCGTAGTCTTTGCGAATGAATAAAGTGAATGAGAGAGAGCTAACGAACGGAGCGTGGGAGGAACGACCAGAGGGGTGGCAAGCATAGCTTAATGTCTATTTTTGTAAGAAATGGGTTGAGCGTAGCGATGGATTAAGTCTTTTGAATCACCGCTTGATACCCATAATATGGCTCAAAATAGTAAAGAAATAGAGATAGATGAAATGCACAGTTTTGTCAAAATTAAAAAAAATTGGGACAATTTGAGTATTTTGGAACAAAATTCTTTGAGCGTAGCGATGGATTTGTTAATTTCCCCCAAAAAGTATAACCAATCAACGGGAGGACTGAAACCTACACAATTGAATGCTATAATTCCCTGTTTAGGCACTATTTAGCACATCGGTACTATTTAGCACATCCCTAGGGTCTGTTTCGCTACACTCTGTTCACCATATTCACCTAGTCGCTTTGCTCCTGCACTTGGTCACCAGTTCCCGCAAAATCTCTCTAAATTTGTTGATAAATTTTTAAGTTGAATAGAAAATCATTCATTAAGTAGCAATACCGTTAGTTTTTCGCTTAGGGTTTTGATTTTTTGAAAACTTTGGAAGCGCGACTAATTTTGCCACAGTTTTACCTTATTTTTGGATCAATAACGAGCCAGAATTGCCCGGACTTTACAAAATAGAAAAGTTTGCTTTTAATAAAAAAATATAAAATGGCTAATAGTAACCCTCCAAAACCTGCGAATAAAACTCTAACCCCCAGCGAAATTAAAAAACTGAAAAATTCTAGTTTAAATTTTGTGGAAGTGGCGGAAATTCGTGACAGTGCCATCATTTTGCGTGAGGGTCAAATGCGTGGTGTTCTGGCAGTTTCCAGTGCCAACTTTGCTCTAAAAAGCGTCCAAGAGCAGGAAATTATCGTGGGAACTTTTCAGGGAATTTTGAACTCGCTTGATTTTCCGATTCAGATTTTGGTGCAGTCTCGCAAACTTGATTTGAACCCTTATATTGAAAAATTGAAAGCCCTGGAAGACCGTCAAACTAACGATTTACTTCGGGTCAAAATGCAAGAATACATTGAATATATCAAGGAAATGAGCCGTGAAGTCAACATTATGGACAAAAATTTTTACATTATTATCGGCTACGATCCAGTCAAATTGAGCGACGGCATTTTTGGCAGATTTATCCGTAGTTTTCGCCCCACCAAATTCATCAAGCAAAAACAAGAAGAATTTTTAAAAGACCGCAAAATTTTGATGTCAAGAGTGGACCAGGTCAGCTCTAAACTTGGAGGGCTGGAATTAAAGGTGGGGCTTTTGAACACCGAGCAACTGATCGCTTTGATGTATAATAGCTACAACCCCGACACTTCCGAGTCCATTCGTATTGACAGCGTCGCCCACCTCGACTTGGAGTAGATTGTTGAAGACTGATTTGGGAAGCTGCGAGCAATAATTTTATCTTGCCAGATTTTGGTTTTTACAGGTATCCTAAGCAAGATTAATTCCTGTGGGAAATAAAAAACTTTCTAAATTGACAAAAATATTTTTATTAAGGTAGCTGGGTTAATTCTATACTTGTTTTTCTTAAATATGCAAACTACACTAAAAACTGAAATTACTGTCCAAGAGATTTGCGACGGTTTTGTTTATAACGACTTTGAGGACAAAGGACTTTTTGGACTGTCTGGAAAGCTCACAATTCAGCCAGAATACCAGCGTAACTATATTTATGCTGACGGAAAAAAAGACGTGGCAGTTATTGAATCTATACTTAAAGGTTATCCACTTGGATTGATTTATTTCAACAAAACTGGGGAAAATACTTTTGAGGTTTTGGACGGGCAACAGCGAATTACTAGTATTGGACGGTTTGTAACCAAAAAATTTGCCATTAAGGATGAAAATGGAATGGAGCAGTATTTTGATAGTATTGCTACTGATAAACAAGAAAAAATTTTGCAAACAAAACTGTTGATTTACGAGTGTGAAGGCGAGGAAAGCGAAATTAAAGAATAGTTTAAAACCATCAATATTGCTGGAGTTCCACTGAACAATCAGGAATTGAACAATGCAGTGTTTTCTGGGCCTTTTGTAACACTGGCTAAAGCAGAATTTAGTAATAGTCAAAATGCAAATATCCAAAAATGGAGTGCTTATATCAAGGGAGTAGTGAATCGTCAGGAGTTTTTAGAAAGAGCTTTGGATTGGGTGAGTAAAGATAGCATAGTTGATTACATGAGCCGTCATAGATATGATGGAAATATTACAGAACTTAAAAATTATTTTAACAGCGTAATTGATTGGGTTTCTACAGTTTTTTTGGAAATAGAAAGCGAAATGAAAGGGTTGGAATGGGGTAAATTGTACGAAGAATATCATAACAAAGCCTATAATCCAACTGAAGTTTTGGCACAGGTTAAAAAGCTGTATGCAGATGGTTATATTAAAAATCGTAAAGGTGTGTTTGAATATATTCTAGGAGGACTTGTTGACACAAAGCTACTTGAAATACGAATGTTTGACGAGGCAACCAAAAAAGCAGTGTACACAAAACAAACCAGTGAAGCTCAAGAAAAAGGTGTTTCAAATTGTCCACATTGTGCCATTGGACACGATGCCAACAAAGCTAAAATTTGGAAATTGGAAGAAATGGATGCTGACCACGTTTCTGCTTGGAGCAAGGGCGGAGCAACTTCAACAGAAAATTGCCAAATCCTATGTAAAACCCATAACAGGGCAAAGGGGAATAGGTAAAATCAGACAAGAATTAAACCAACTAAAAAAACCACAAACTTTTATGGCTAACAGTAACCTCACCACAGCAAAAAAATCCAAAAATGACGAGTTTTACACTCAGTACAGCGATATTGAAAAGGAAATCAACGCCTATTTGGAATTTGACCCAGATGTATTTAAAAACAAAACCGTTTTACTGCCCTGCGATGACCCTGAATGGAGTAATTTTACCAAGTATTTTGCCCAAAATTTCCAACGGTTTGGCATTAAAAAGTTGATTAGCACTAGCTTTGCCCATAATAGCAAAAACCAGGGTGGCGAATATCAACCCAGTTTGTTTGAAACTCAAGACCCGCAGTTTGATAAGGAAAAAACTGTCAATAACGGCAAAATTTTTAGGCTAACTAGCGATAAAGGTGGAGACGGTAAAATAAATGTGGAAGACCTTGAATGGCATTATTTGGAGGGAAGTGGTGATTTTAGAAGTGAGTAAATCAAAAAACTGCGAGACGAAGGGGATATTATCATCACAAACCCACCATTTAGCCTTTTTCGGGATTTTTTGGCTTGGATCGTAGAGCCAAACATCAAA
>JBIIDY010000030.1:0-12818 GCA_044238065.1 Limisphaerales bacterium
GCAAAGCGACTAGGCGAACACAGTGAACAGAGCGTAGCGAACAGACCAAAGGGAACAGAGGCTAACGAAGCAATCTTTTCACTTCACACCTAGTTTTACTAGATTTTACCACAAGATCACTTCATTTCATTCGTGATGACACCCTGTATTATTTCATTCGTGATGACTCTTGGTTTACTTTTTGGTTAATTCTCTTGTCATAGCCTGTTTCACTCGTGATGACACCCTGGCTTGTTTATACCCAAATTATTACCAACCTAGTATAGATTTTAGTTTTTCAAAATTACCCAATGCGAGTTAATGTGGGCTTAGTACTAATTTATTTCAACTTATAAAGCAAGTCTTTCAGCGGATTGATGATAAAAATTTGGTTCTCACTGTCAACAAAAATATGGCTGGCTGAAAAAATCAAAGTTTCAAAAAGAATCTGCATATTTCCAGTTTTATCTATTTTGATAATTTTATCTGGATCATTGACGGAAATGCTGGAAACGGCGTCAACTTTGGCAAGACATAGAATATAATCTACTCCAAAAGCACATCTATTTGCCCAAAAATTTCCCAAAACCTTGAGGTTTCTTAATTTGGCGTTATCCAAAACCATTTCTGTAGAATTTTCTAAATCGTAGTTTTTGGTTTCCCAAGTGCCATTTGTAGCGTTTTTGGCGTTGGTGGTGATTAGAATGCTCTTGGTTCCAAAATTAATGCTTTGAATACTTTGCCAGTTTTGGACGACTTTCAAGGCGACTTTTCCCGCACTATTTGGCATATTTTCTACACTTTGCAAAATAACTTGTCCTTGCTTTTGAGAATTTTCATAAATTATAACAAAAAGTTTGCCAGCGATGGGTCTAATTTCTGCCCAAGAATTGGCATCTGGAAGGGTGATACTAGTCAAAGTGGCGATATTTCTTGTCAAGTTTATGTTGTCAGCACGCCTCAAGCTTCGGGAATTGCCACTGCCAAAAAGATAATAAAACTGCCCGTTAAATGGCACGGCTTGCCCCAGCCCATTTTCCATCTTAAGAAATTGGTTATTTTGGAGAATGGTGCTTTGAGATTGCTCGTTAATAATCACCGATCCATCCACGGAATAAAAACTGGTCGGCAAAAAACTGGGACTGCCCGGAATTGCCTGCCCGTCTATTTTGAGATTTTGACTTTGGGTAAAGCTAAAAACTTGCCCATTTTGCCAAAAAACATTGCCTACATTACCCAGTGCTTGAGGGTCAAAAAGCTCCATTTGCGGACTACTTTCAAAATTTAAATCGGTGACTTTGGGCCTTGCAGAGACGGAAGAGGTAGCCAAATTTGAGTTATTTTCTGCACTTCTGGGAGCATTTATCCACCAAATTCCCAAAAAAAGCAAAGGAAAAAAAATTAATAAACCTACAAAAAAGATAACTTTATTTTTCGCCGTTGGGTCGTTTTTATACCAAATTAGGATATTTTCTAGCATAATTGTTGTCAAAACCTGTTTGTAAAAAGTGGAGTTTTTAGATTAAATTTTTGTGAAATTTTGTTTGGAAATTTTGTGGAGAATTATTATTTGGTTTTTTTGAAATGACTATTTTTAGCTTTTTCTTGACTTAGAAATTGGATTATTTTTGAAAAGTCTTTGAAAGCTCTGAAATAGTTTGAAAACGGCTTAAAGTTCAATTTTGACTGGCTCGGATTCGTTTTCAGCTTTGATTTGCTCGTAGATTTGGTTGGCCAAAAGGTTGATGTGATCGTGATAAAACTGGGTGATAATGATTTGACGAACTAGATTAAAAACATTCAAGGCCAAAAAGTAGATATTCAAACCGGTGGAAAGTCCAATATTGAAGAAAAATGACATCAAAGGAGCTAACAAAATCATATTCCAAACTTGAGTTTTTTGGAAAGCGGCGGCGTCAAAAATTGGCTCTTCATCAACTACTTTTTCATCTTTTTCCCTTGATTTTTGGGTTTTAGCAAGTTTATCCTTGTCTTTTTGGGCAATTCTCTCTGCTTCCATCTGATCAAAAAATGGTAGTTTAATCTGCGGGGAAATTTTGAAACTGTAATAACCGTAGACAACTGAGGTAAGAAAAATCAAAATCGGGAGCCAAAGATAATTATAACTCGTCAAGTCAATTTGGAGAATTTGAAAGGAAGTTTTGGGAAAATTGGTTGTGTTTTGCCCAAAAATCCACTGGTAAAGTCCGTTTAGCTTGCCATCCATTTTGGCAATATCACCAATAATATAAAAAAGCCCTGATCCAAAAAAAAGTTGCATAAACAAAATTTGGAACATTACGGCGTTGTTGACTTTGTGTTTTTTGTTAAATTCCTTCATCGCCAGTGCCATTTTTTGCCCATTTTCAAGAGTTTGTGCTGCCGTTGCATCTTTTGGTGATTTGTGGCTATCTTGGATTTTTTTGATCTCGGGAGCTAGAACTTTCATTTTGTAGCTCGTGATGTAGTTGGATAAAACTAACGGCCAAAGTAGCAAGTTGACCGAAATTCCCACCAAAATAATCGCCATACCAATATCACCAGTGACTCTAAAATAGAATTCTAGCAGATTAAGCTGCGGACGATAAACTAAATTTTCAAATAAAACACCGAAAAAAGTTCCAATCAATTCAAATAAATTCATAAAAAATAGAGCAAAAGTTTGATTTGGTAAATGTTGGGAAATTAACGGTCACGTAAATCGCTAAATTAAAAATGACTTGAAACTTGCTGCTAGAATTCCCCTCTTGAGCGTAGCTTGAGAACGTGGGAGGCACGACCAGAGGGGTGGCAACGAAGTTGACGTATATTTTCGTAAGAAAATGTGTTGAGGCGAAGGCGATGGGGTGTTTTTTTGTTACTAAATTTGTAGTTTATTTGGTAATTGTTTTGAAAATGGTGGAAATTCAGTAAAAGTCAAATTGAAAACTTGGACTAGAAATTCAAAAAACCTCTAAATTTAACAAAAGCATTAAACAACCAACTGCCAACAAATCACCAAATTACTTTTGCCCAATGGAGATTTTGCGAGTTAACATCTTGTCAATCGGGATTTTGATAACAAGAATTCCTTCGTTCAAATCGGCACTGATTTTGGCAATGTCAATTTTTTCGTTGATGGTCAGCTCACGGTAAAACTCACCCCAAAAACACTCACTCAAAAGCACGTCACAATCGTCGTCATTGTAGGGTTTGCGACGAATTCCCTTAATAGAAAGGACGTTATTATCCATAGAAATATCCAAGTCCTCGTTAGAAACGCCAGCCACGGTGGAGACAACATAAATTATGTCTTCTTTGCGATAAACATCAACTGTAAGCTGCGGAACTGGCTCGGGAGTCCAAGCAGCGTTCTCCTCGTTATTTGTTTGGGTGTTGCTCATAAAAATGAAAGTTAAAAATAATTTCTAAAAAAGAAAAATACTTAACCAAAACCAAAACCATTTTCTCAAAATTTGTCAAATTGTAATTTTATTAAAGTGTGAAAATATCAACTTTCTATTTCAGGAGCTTGTTTTTTTGGATTTTTATAAATTTTTAAGAGAAGTGAAAAAATTAGCCCAAGCTTCGTCATCGCACTTCATATTATTTCTCAAGTAAAATTCTCTTATTGGTCGCAATTTAGAAATAATGAGGGTAATTAATCCCTTTAATGGTACTAATTTTCCATCACGAGTCTTATATTCTCTACTACTCAATTCCTTAACAAAAAGTTGAAATTCAGAGACTAGCATAGAATAATCAGCCCTTGTATTATTTTCTTGAATAGATTGATGAGATTCTATTTCCAAATCATTTACATTATTGTTTGGTTCTTCTTTTAGTGAGAGAGAGTTGGACAACCCCTGAAGTAAATTTAAAATTCCTTCCTTATTTGTATAAACACTCAAAGCATTTCTTATTTCAACCACCTCTTGGCTAACTTTTTCTGTAGACTCTTTTTTAACAAAAGTAGAAGTAGGAAATTCTTTTCTTTGATTAGGAATATAAGTTTGTTCGGGAAATTTGTAACTATGCATAACAAAATAATAGTAAAAAATAAAAATAATTTACCTAAACTAAACACATTTTTTTTGATTTGTCAAATTGGTGATTTAATCTGTTTTCGCTTGCATTTTTTGGCTTACAGCCTCTCTTTCACCTTCCAAATTTTCCATATGCCTATTTA
Source organism: Limisphaerales bacterium (assembly GCA_044238065.1). Lineage (GTDB taxonomy): Bacteria > Patescibacteriota > JACMRA01 > JACMRA01 > JACMRA01 > JBIIDY01. The sequence goes on from JBIIDY010000030.1 coordinate 4,148, forward strand.
GCTCTGATTTCATTTTCTGTATTTCTCCTAAAGATGTTTTAACTCCACTCACTATCTCAGATATAGTTCTATCACCGCTAATCCTGCTCATCATATCATTAATATAAATAATACACACATGAAGTTTATCATACAAATCTGAAACCGTATTTGGATCGTAACTATCCGTATAATTTTCCAAAAGATATTTTAAAGTATGAAAATTTGCTTTGATTGAATTTAATCTAGTTCTGTTTTCTTCAATAATACTTATTAGTCCAGTAGCATGAGGCTTGTTAAAATACTCAAAATCGCTCTCAACTGAACCCATCTTTGATAAAGTTGCAGGTAGAATGACGAAAACATTATCTAAAATCTTCATTTGCCTTTCCAAATCATCTAACTCACCGTCATCATCTTGATTATTTTGCACTGGCAGTTGCTCTTGTAATGGTTCTTGTTTCTTTTTTTCGGGAGTTTCGGGAATTACTTCCACTGTTATCGCTTCTTGACCGCCCGGTTTTGCTAATGTTTCCATACCTGCAATTGGGTTTTTAGTTTGTTTTTCAGTGGGTTCATTTCCTGTAATTTCATCTGTGAGGACTTCCACATCTACAACTTTAGGGCTGGATTGGGTAGGATCCTCTACTTTTTGAATAATAGTTTCATCCACTTTGGTTTCTTGGAGAACATTTTCATCTGTCTGCAAGTCTGTGTTAATATCGGTAATTTGGGTTGACTTTACTTCAGTAGGATTTTCCACATCTTTGACTAATTTCCATACTGGTTTTCCACCACGATCAGCAACAGGCTGTAACCTTTCAGTAAAATAACTTAATGCTAAACTAATTGTATTTATTTTTCCTTCAAGTTTTTCCAATATAACCAAACTATCTTGAACACGATCATGAATTATTTTTACTCTATAACGCTCCCCACTATCAACATTTCTATAAATCTGACCTACTTTTATATCTTCAGTTTTTTCTGGTGTTTTGGGAAGTGGACTTTTAATTTCTTCCGTTGTTGGGTTATCCTCCTGTTCTGCTTTTGTTTTGGAATAATCAGTGTTGGGAATTTGTTCTTTTATTGCTTCATCATAACCTTTTGCCCCATTATCCGGGGCGGGAACTTTTGGTTTTGGTGAAAGACTAGGTGGCTCTGGATGCTTATGTAAAGACAAGTTTCTAGCCTCACTTAAAGGAATTTTTATAACTTCAACTAGACCATCTCTGTATATTTCTAAATTATCTTTACCTTTCTTAATATTGATATTTCGAAAAGAAACAGCTAACGGATATTGGGATACATCACCATACCAAAGAGTTCCATAATCTCCATGACCACTGGCTAGTATATTTAACACAAACTCATCATTTACATTATCAATCCTTCCTATTTGTGTGTTATAAAATGGATTATTTTCCAAAACTTTTTTCAAATCTCCATAACTAAGTATATCTTTCTTTTGGTCTATTACATTATGGAAAATATGTTTGCTATAGTCATTAAAATGCCCTTTAAATTCTGGATTTTTAACCACTTCCGTCTGTCGCCCCACAACCTCTGCTTTAGGTACTGTGGATTCTTTTGCTATTTCAGGCGGAAGCTGAAGATCTAACCTACTTGCAATAAGACTTGTTTCTATTTCACCAACCGCTACACCTAGAGTTTCTGGTCTTTTGGGATAATTAGGAATCGCCGAAGTCTCACCTGCTGTGATATTAGGAAGTTGTTCTTGTGTATTCACTGAATTATTTTTTTGAGTTTCTGGAATTTCGTGTGATTTATTATTTTCTTCCGTTGTTGGGTTATCCTCCTGTTCTGCTTTTGTTTTGGAATAATCAGGGTTTGTTATTTTTTCTTTGTCAATTTCCTCTGGGTTTTGACTGCGAGTTGGAACACTATCGGAATTTTCACCTTCATTTGTAATTAGAACTTCTGCCGTTTGTGTTTGGACTACCCCTGGAATGACAGGATTTTTGCTATTTTTTCTGGCTATTTCTTGCCTATCTTTCATCATTTGTTCTAATTTACGTTTACTTGCTTCTAGATTTTCTTTCCAGTAATCAACAATATCCTGTCCCTCCACCGTTGTGCGTGGTGTTGTTTGGCTTGTTTCACTTTTGCTTGGCGGTGTTGTCAACGGTTCTTGTGTTTCCTGTGGTTTATTTTCGGGTATCGTAGTTTGCTCTGCTGGCTCATCGTACAAATATCCTATATCATAAACTCCTGCTTCAGGCTGTTCATCTGGAGTTTGTGTTTGGGCATTTCCACTATTACCAATTCCACCGATAGTCTTTTCTACCGCTTTTTCCTTTCCTTTTTCCAGACCTGTAACTAAATTTTCTAAACTAGTCAGTTTTAATTCAATGGATTTTTTTAATTGTTCTCTAGTTAATATTTGCCCGTTAAGTTTATGAGGTGTTTTGTCATAATTTTTGTTATAATATTTTTTTAGTAACTCACTTATATCATTATTTGAATAGAGAACATCATCATTTTCTATTCCTAATTTTTTAAATCTTTTCATTATTTTTTTTAAGTTCCTTATTCATTGGCTGCGTCAAATCTTCAACTTTTTCATTGGTACGTCTAGTAATACCTTCCCTAATTCCATTTAGATGTTGTTGTAATTTTTCCAAAGGATTTAGTTTTGGTGATTTTTCTAATATTTGGATTTGTTGTTTTAACTCGTTCAATAAGATTCTTATTCTGCTTTCTATGTTTTTTTTCTTAGTGTATAAATCACTAAAATCTGCCCCAGGTTTCCTAGATAATAAATCATTGGGGTTGCCTGCCTCTTTTTCCTGAATCATACTCTCAAGTTGTGTATTTGCCCCTATCAAATCAGTCAATTCTAAAAACTTTGGCCAAACACTGTCGCTGTCTATCCATTTTTTATAAACTTCCCCTGCTTTATAATCTTTAGCAACTTGCTTAAGCTTTTTAAAAAAATCTTGTATTTCTTTATCAATGCTCTTTTTTTCTTTCTTTTTCTCTTTTTCTGCACGTTTTTTTTCACCTGCATGTCGTTTTGCCATTCTTTTTGCACGCTCTTTTAATTTGTCCAAAAAAGTTGGTTCTTGTGATTTTGGTTTTTGTTGTTTTCTATTTTTTTCAAGATCTGTAACTAACTTTTCTAATTCAGCCAATTTTGCTTTAATCTCATTTTTCAGGTTTTCACTCTTATTTGGTTCTATAACTACTGTGTTCCCGTTAGGGGTGCGAGTTGTTTTACCATAATATTCATCTAGCAAAGAATTTATTTCATCACATGAATTTTTAGCATTTGTAAAATCCCAATCTTCCATTTCTAAGTTATTAAATCTATCTATTATTTTATTAAGTTTATTATCCATTGGACGAGTCAAATCATCAAGCGTATCCTTTATACCTCCAGTAATTTGACCTGCACGTTCTTTTAACTTTCCCAAAACATCTACATCTGGATTTCGTGATTTTTCGAATTTTTTAACCGCTTTGTATAAATCTTTCAATAAGGCTTTGATTTCTGACTCATCCACCACTTCTTTATTCTTTATTGCTTCCATAATAGCCCCCAATTTTATCAATTTTGGCCCAATATCATCTCTTAGCCTCCATGTTTTCCAAGCATCTGTATCCCTATAATCATTGTAGAAATTCCCATAGTAATGTCTAAAATCCATTATCTCTTTAATAATTTCTTTCTTCTTTTCAGCATTTTGTGTTTCCTGGTTTGGCTTTCTTGCCAATTTAAGTGAATTTTGGACTTTTTGTAATAAATTTTTTATTTCCGCTTCCATTTGTGCTATTTCTTTAGGTTGTGGAATACTTGACGGATTAGCAGACTGATTTTCTGAATTTGTTGCTCGCAAAAAATGGTGAACGAGACTGCTCAATTGATTGATACTTGTTTCTAATTCTTGGTATAATTCTTGATTTATTTGGCTATTTTGTTTCAGTATTTCAAAGGATTTCTTTAATTCATCAAGCTGTGTTTTATATTTCGCAGCCCTTTGTTCCATGTTTCCACCTTGAGTTAGTTCACCAAACTTCGTTTTAGCTTCTTCTGTAAGTCCTTGAATATATTGCCCGGTGTTTCCTACAACTCCTTGAATATATTGTTTGCCATTGTCTATAACTTCCTCAGTATTCGCTCTAGCTTCTTGAATATATTGCCCAGCATTTCCTGCAAATTCTCTACTCTTTTCAACAGTAACCCCAGCAACCGCTCCTGTAGCTTTTTGTATTTCTGGTATTGCTTTTTGGGCAACTTCAACTGTTCTCTTGCCAACTTCACCTGTAACAAATCCAGCAGCTACAGCCCCAGCTCCAACTCCAATCCCGACTAAAGGATTCCCAAAAAATCCACCCACACCAGCCATAACGGATAACCCAGTAGTCCCAGCAACTAATTTAGCTTCTTTTCTCTTACCAATTCTCGCTGCAAATCCAGCAAGGGTTGACACAGCTGCAACGATACTGACAGTAAATTTTCTTTCTTTTATTACCTCTGCAAGATTTTGACCAGGTTTAACAATACTTTCGAAAACTTGGCCTGACGGAATAGATCCCGCTGAATTTGGTACGCCACCATCTAAAAACATCTTCGTACCCTTTTCAAGACCGTCATAACCATTATTTCCAGCAAGTTCGGCGATTTCTGGCATTGCTTTTTGTAAAATTTGTTCACGAGACAGTCCCGGTGTTTGAGTCTTAATTTCATCTATTATTGAGCCAATTTGGTCTGCCATCGCTGAATTATTAACACCATTAACAGCCAAATATTGATTAATAGCATCCATATTCCACCCATTTAGTCTAATACTATTATAAAGTGTTGTGTGCTGAATACCCATTGGTATTTCTGCCATTTTGTTTATCGGTGCTTGTAATATCTCAGGTATTTGAGGAATAATATTACTGACATTTTCCAACGCTTGTGATGCGACTTCACCGACTTTTCCAGCGACTTCTTTCAAGCCATCTCCAACTAAATTACCAACCACATTTTCCACAATACCTAAACCTGTAACTTGCACCAAATTCCATGCAATTTTTGCTGTCCAGCCTTTATTTAATGACAACTTAACCTTGCTATTCCAAGAATCCCAACTGGTTGGTTTTTTCATTGCCAAAATTTCTTTCAGTGTATTACTTTCAAAATCTCTAGCATAATCTAAACTCTTCGCATACTGTATTTCTGTCAAAACTCTTAATAAATCTTGTTTGCCCTCTGCGGAAACACAGCTAATGAATGGTCTCAAAATAGTTTCTAATTGAGTTGCTTGAGCCTTAGTTAAATACCCTTTATCCAAATCTTCTGATAAAATTTTAAGTTTTTTCTCTAGTTTTTTTGTAGCTTCCGTCATCAAAACAGATAGTTTTTCTGCGTTAATCTGGTTAAAATCAGTAATCATTATACCCAAAAACCGTAAAAGCGGAATAGCTACAACAAGAGGTATTGCCGCACCACTCGCTACATTAACTACACCAAAGGTGAAGAGCCCTGCGTTTATCATTTGCTGTCTTGCCTGCCATTTCTGTTTTTCTGATTCTGCTAATAATTTCCCTCCAGTAATTTTTATTACTTCTTGTTTTCCAGTAGCTTGCTCTACTTCTTTATTCAACGTTACCTGATTGGTTATAATTTCTCCAATTTCTGTTTTAATGGCTTGATAGGCAGTGTCAATTTTTTGGGTATTTTTACTTCTACTCTCCGCGTGAACTTTCTGTTTTTCCAATTCTTCAAGACAAACTGCAAAAAACTCTACCAAACTTAAATTTTTATTTTTGGCCAATTTTTCAAACTTAAGATTACCCAAAGTATTACCCAAAGCATCTGCGTAACTACCAAAACCATTTAATTTATGAACCGCACCTGACACCCTACTCACCACCATAAGTCTTGCCATTTTGTCTATTTGACAATTTTCATTATCCCTAATTACTTGAGGGATTTCATTTTCATACTTATGTACTAATTCTGTAACATTTGGTTTAGTTTCAGCAGGATTTCCTACCCCTCCCCTTGCTTTTTCTGGGTTTTGATTTTCATGGTTTGGCAGTGCAGTTTCGGACATAAAATTATTGGTAAGTTTTGGTAAAAGGTTTTTAAAAAGTGAATTTGAGATTGGTGTTTGAGATTAATTTAGCATAGTTTTTGGGGAATGTCAAGAGTTGAGATCAAGGTTGTGTTGGGCGACTACGACTTCAAAACCAAGTTGGAGCGAATCCATTATTTGATACTGAAAAACTGGAGCTTGTGGATTCTTTGGGTCAAGTAGATTACCAAGAATGTCAAAAAATCCTGCAAAATCATCTTTTTCCAAAAAGTTATTCAATTCTGCTTGAGTTTTTTCCTCACAAATCAAAATTAACTGACTTAAAATTGTCTCCAAAATATAATCACAAGCTTTGTCAAAATCGTCCTTTTCCAGTTTTGTTTCTAGCCAAATTATCAGATCTCCACCAGGTAAAAGCTTTAGTGCTTGATTCAAAGAAGTAGTTTCTAGTTCAGTTTTGGTCATATTTAATTTTTTAGGGTGAAAAATGGTTTTAAAATTTGGTGAAAAAATTATTTTTTAGATAAGTTGGTTTTGTTGATTTTTCTAATTATGCTTTATCTTTTTCAGATTGTCAAAAAAACTAATGAAAAATGGTGAAACTAGCAATAAAATCTTTTTTTATTCTATACCCAAACCCACATTAATTTGCACTGGTTAATTCGCAATTTTCATGCCATTGCGAGCTTGTTTCCCCTGTCATTGCGAGCGAGCGAAGCAATCTTTTACAGTTTTACTATTTTTTACCACAAGATCACTTCATTTCATTCGTGATGACACCCTGCGACTTGTTTATACTCAAATTCGCAAGGCAAAATTTTCCAAAAAAATCAATGAATCCAGAAAAAATAAAAATAAAATTACCAAACTTATTGAAAATTGACAAAAAATTGACAAAAAAAGATTTTCAAAATATAAATTCAAAATATAAATTTGACAAAAAAAAAGATTTTTCTATTACTGTGAGAGATGTTTATTTTCGGTTTTTTATTTTAATACTAACCAAAAAATTAAACAAATCATCAACCAAATTTCAAATTTATTTTACCAAATTACCAAAAATTATTATTTATGCCAGTTCTAAATTCTGCTTATTCTGACGACACTCTCAACTTTTCTTTGGATTATCTCGTTCCCGCTGATACATATGAAGAATGGAAAGCCAGACTTACCAAACAATACCTTGGAAACGTAGAAGTTAAAGGTTTTCGCCCCGGTAAAGTCCCCGAAAAAGTTGCTTTGGAAAATATAGATCCAGCTAAAATGGAAGCGACAATTTTTGAAGAAACTGTGTCTCGTTATTTTGATGAGGCGAGGGCAGAATTGATTACTTTGATCAATAAAGATACAAGAATTCCTCTTGACTTTAGTGCTAGTTTCATTGAGGGCAAGTCACCAGAAATCGTGGACGACAAAAAAACCAGTTTTCAATTTAGAGTAAGTGCTAGCTTGCTACCAATTATTGATTTGGAAAGTATCAAAAATAAAATTATTATCAGTGAACCAACCGAAAAAGATTTGCCAGAAAGAATCACTTTGGCTGAATTTGAAGCTCGTGAAAAGGGAAACTTGCTAAACAACATTAACGCCAAAAGGAAAGAAGAGAAATTAAAACCGTTAGAAAATTGGCAAGAAGCTTTTGAAAGTTTGGAAGATTTGAAAAAACAATTCACAGACGAAGCTGGAATGAGCGAATTTTTCAAAAACTATTACGACAATGAAACAACTAATTTGCTAGCTAATATCAAACAGAATCGTATCGTGAGTTTTGTTTTGGAAACTGTTCCTGCTTTTGCTCTGCCACAATCTAGAATTGACGGAGAAGTTGCCCGTATTACCAAAGTTTTACAAGAAGACGCTACCACCAAAAACCTGAATTTAAGCCAAGTTTTAGTTAGTTCTGGCATTCCAAATCCCAAGAAAGCTGAGCCCAAAAATATCCTAGAATTGAGTCAAGTTGTCTATGATTATGTCAATAACGAATTCAAATTGACTTGGATTCTACGGGCAATTTATGAACTGGAAGTAGCTGAAAAACCAACGGCGGAAATTTTTGAAAAGGCTACCAAACAAATCCAACAAAGACCAGAAGAGTTTGGTTTAACTGCCAAAGCTACCGAGCAAGAATGCCAAAATCTAGCAAGTGATCGTATTATTCGTGATTCAGCAGGTATAGTCTTGATGTCTTGGGTTAAAGCTAGTGACGTTAAAGACGATGTTAAAGATGTCAAAAAAACTGAGAAGACTGAAAAATAAACTACCAAAAGTAATTTTTTAGCGGCCATTGTGTCGCTTTTTTTTATTGGTATTTTTCCTTTTATTGGTAATCATTAGCTCCGCTATTTTCTCAAATTTGGCAAAGTTTTAAACTCAATTATTTCTTGACAAAGGCTAAAATATGTGCTAATCTCCAAAAAATCGTGATAATTTCGTTGCGAATTTTTATAACTTTATAATTTATTTTATGGAAAAAATATTTCTACCCCCCCCCGCTTGGAAACTACCAATCAACCTCAGAACCTGTCCTAAATCTCTAAACTTGTTAAAAACTAGAAATAATTTTAAGATTTTTAAATGCCTTATTTAACAGATTTAACCCTAGAGCAATTCAAACTTATTGAAGAAATGTTGCCCAAAAAGAA
>JBIIDY010000031.1:0-12720 GCA_044238065.1 Limisphaerales bacterium
ATTTCAAAGACTTTTTTACTGACTCCGGTCAGTCTTTTGAATTCGTCTTGCGTTAGTTGTTGTAAATTTTTATAGAGCATATTGGAATTTTAAACAATTTTTTTATTTAACGCAAGGGGTCTATTATTTTGTCCTTCTAGGGAATTAATTCCTAATTGTGTAAAATTGGTTCGGATTAAGTTTTTGATTTTGACTTCATTATCAATTTGAGACAAGTCTGGGCTAGTGCCTAGTAAACTCATAATAGCACTGTTTGCTTCAATCAATTTGGAACATTTTTGCCAAACCTTACGAGTGGTAGGTGGCACTTTAAAATTAGATGCTTCTCTAATCATGTGGTTATAATTGTCATGAATCCTCATCCAGTGTTTAACACAGTTAACTTTTTCTTGTTCAGTCATCTCACCATTCATATTTGGTGCTTGTTGTATCAATTCATACAATTTTTGAATTTCTCCAGAAGGGTCTTTTTCTGTAATCTCAACATCAGCGTTAATCCTTGATTCAGTGATTTTGTAATTACCAAAACCTATAACCGCTCCTTGTGCCAAACTAGTAACTGCCCATAGAGTCATTCCCACTGGAGGCAAAGCAGCCGACATAACTGCCCCACCAACAGAAACTGCTCCAGAGTTAAAAAACATACGAGTTAGTTTGCTATCATAAGATTTTTGAGGCTCTTTCCAGCAGTCGGATTTTTGAAGCTCGTCAACCCCAAGAACTGATTTATCCAACTCATCAGAATCAACATTGTCTAAATAATCTCGCAAGAGCTTTTCCATTTTTTCAACCCCAAGAGTATAAAACACAGTCTCTTTGCCACTATTATCTCTAAAAGTTCCGTTTTTGTCTAATTCTTTTTTATACTCACCCACAATACCTTTGATAATTATATCTTTATCGGCAGGAGTTGTAGCATTTTTTAATTTTTCTAAAGTTTTTACCACTCCAAAAAACCTGCCTGCCCTTTCTATCAACACCTTGTCTTTATTTCCCCTCCAGCTTTCAAAAGTTAGCAAGCTTAAAGCATTTTTCCCAAGGTAATTTACTGCGTTTACGGGACCCATTTGGTTGCCATCCGCTATTCTTGAAACCTTTGATTTTTCATTTGGATGTGCTTTATCAGTGTTATTTTTGGTGCTATATCTGGCTTCTGACCATAATTCAACAATTTCCGCCTAGAATATTTTCCCTGTGGTTTGGCTGTGAGGGGGGGCGATTATGGTTGGTGTATTTGTAGTGTTTTTTGGAGCATTTTGAATTGTTGGCATTGTTGGCATTGTTGGCATTGTTGCTGTGGACATAAATAAGTTAGTGATAAAAGTTAAATTAAAAAAATTATTTAGTTAAGTTATAAGCTGTTTCAAAGTTTGTTATGTATTCTTCCAAATCTTCGTAAAGTTTATCTTCATTTAAAATTACAAGATCTGCTGTTACTTCAAATAGCGTATTAACAGTTCCTCTGGCAATTTTGGGCCATAAATCAGTAACTTGAGATAAAATATAACTTAGATATTCTTCTTTTTCTTCATTCTTTATTTGAACAAGGTTTTTCCCCACTTCTGTTTTTATTTCCACTGGTAAATTAAACATCATCTGGCGAAATACCTGACTCATAACCATAAGGAAGAGTCCGTCTTCAGTGATAGGGGTTTTGGTTTAATCTACACATTGAAAAGTATAACCACTAATTCTACTGAATGGGTTAAGGGAATTTTGATAATTAAGAAAATCTAAATACTCTTTGCGGGTTGGGAATTTGAAAGACATAAAAAAAAGTTTGAATTGAGAAAATTTGTTTTTGGTTGAATTTTTGTTTTGAAAATTGGCTAAATTATAACACAGAAAAATGATGATGTCAAATTCTATTTGTTGACATTTTTGTTCGTATTTATCAATAAAAATTGAGCGTAGTTTTAGATTTCCAAAAAAATTCTCTAGGCATTTTGGTTCTGTTGTTTTATTATCACTAGACAAAAAAAGTTGAATAGTTTTATAGAATAAGAGCTATTACAATTTTACATTATCTATTTTATTTTATGAAAAAAACCCTAACAATTAGCTATGTTCATACCCCGCCACGAGGCTTTTGCGACCAGTGGGAAAATAACCTTACCAAATTTTGGGCTAAAATTCCTTTTGGTTTATCGCCAGTTTTGAGACCTATTTTAAATCCTGTTTTGGAGTTTTTTCGCCAATTTGTCCTCACCCAGTTTGCCCAGAGTTTGCGTGCCACTGACCACATTATCGCCAATTCCGTCAACATCAAAAATCGCACGGAAAAATTCTTGCAGGTTCCAGTGAATGAGGTGATTTGGCCAGCCGTCAACACTACCAAATTCAGCTTTTTGGGGCAAAAAAATTATTACCACTCACATTGTAGGCTGGAAAGTCTTAAACGAATTGAGTTGATTGTAGAGGCTTTTTCTCTTTTGCCGAATAAAAACTTGGTGATAACTTCTACAGGGCCGCTAGCTGGCTGGGTTCAAAACGAAATTAAAACCAAAAACCTGACTAACATTGATTTTCGGGGGCGAGTCTCGGACGAAGAGTTGGTAGAAATTATGGGAAATTGTGTGGCGGGGATTATGATTCCGGTGGACGAAGATGCGGGCATTACCCAAATTGAGTTTTTGTCGGCGGGCAAACCGATGATTGCGGTGGCAGAAGGTGGGCTTTTGGAAACGATTTGTGGTGAAAGTGAGGCTGGAACTAATTTTGACAAAAAAGCAACTTTTGAAAGTAGAAATTCAAGTGAAAAAACAAATCAAAACCCTAAAATCCAAACAGGTATCCTGATTCCCAAAAATCCCAAGGTAGAAGATTTAATTAATGGAATAGACAAGATGACGCCAGAACTGGCTTTGACTTTACGAGAAAACTGCGAAAAAACTGCCCAGAATTACGATCAAAAAGTCTTTTTTACCAAACTGGACAAGGCTATTGGGTTACTCGTCCAATAGATTCACTCTGTCTAATCCTGAGGTTAAAGTTGTGGTAACTAATGTTATTACATCGTCAATATTTACTATTGCTTGATAACTATGATCCTCTTTTCCAAGGGATATTTTATACTTTTTAAGTTTAGTCAAACCTTCCCAATCTTGAGCTGCAGACAAGTTTTTTACAATTGTTATTGTTGTTTGTATTGTCAATTTAGTGTTATTATTTACTTGTCTTTTTTTCAATGTTTCTAATTCAGCAATAGCCTTTGTATAAGGAGTGTCATGTTCTTTATTTTTGGTATTAAATTCCTTGCCCATAAAAAAATAATTTGTAAGTTGTGTAAAAAAGTGTAAAAAGTGGATTTTAAAAAAAGATTTGTTCGGTTATTGACTCATTTTGGTCATTTTCATTTGTAGAATTTTTATTTTTAGTTGAATTCTTGTCTTTTTTAGTAGCTTTTTCAGTTGGGGGAATAGTGGTTTTGAACCAGCCAGAATGGTCGTTAATCGTGATATAGCGTTTTTCAGATTCACGGTAAAACTTGTCGTAATTTTGCTGATAAGTGACTTGGACGCCACTTGACTCGGTGATGGAATAAATAGAATTATCGTGGTAAGTTGTGTTGTCGTAGTCGCTAATTTTTTCTTCGGTCATCTCGCTATAAAGTAGCTGTAAATTATTCAAAATATCTTGCATTTCGTTGTCAATTGGCAAAATATTCAAACCCAACTTTTTGGCTTCCCTCGCTGTGATTGGGTAGCCGTGGGCTGGATAATCGTAATTGAGTTTTTGGTTAATAGAATTAATCAGTTTTTCGTCAGTCAAATGATAAGACATAATCTCTTTACAAATCTGCAAACTAAGACTACTATGGCGATCTACTGCCCCAAAAACCAAGGGGTGAACATATTTGTAGAGATATTTGTAGGGGTTTTCCGTTTCTTTTTTGGTATTTTCAAGACTTGAGTCAAATACGCTTTGATCATCGTGATTTTGGCTAACTTTATCAACAAACTCGTCGCCAACTTCTGGAATTATTTTGTCTTTTTGGGTAGAATTATTAGCAGAATTATTAGTTGAACTTGTTGTTGAATTAGTTAAATTAGCTGATGAGGAAAAGTTTGTTAGTCCATAATTTTTTGGGGTAATTTGTTGATCCGATTCTTGCCATAATTTCAAAACTCGCCACAACTCGTCCAAACTAATCGGCACTTTGTTATTTAGTCCGTCCACTGGCGATAAACTGTGAGTCAAAGAGGAATCCACGGGAGAAAGGCTGGACAGTGGCCCCATAAAAATCTCGTCGCACCCCAAAGCAATCATCGTCGCCGCACTGGCACATTCAGCAGGAGCAAGAAGTATCAAGCGATCTGTAAAAGACCGCAACAGGTTAATAATTCGCAGGCTAACCATACCTTGACCACCACTGGATCTAATGTAAAGTGCCAACTTTTTTTGCTTACCAATTTTTTTGAGACATTCCAAAATGGCGTATAAATCTTGCCCCCAAATTACTCCACTCGGTGGCTTGAAGTAGGTCAGTACCGGACAGTCCAAAAATTCACCTAAACGAGTCAACTCTGCTTGTGTTTTCTGGAACAAAAATGGCGGTTTCTTGATTATCGTTTCTTTAGTTTTTTCTGCTTGGGTTTCTGGAAGTTCTTGATTTTGGGTGGACTCTGGGCTTTGAGAATTTGAGCTTGGGTTTTCTACTGTGCTTTTAGTTTTTTTGATATTTTTTAAAGCAGTTGATTTTTTGGTAACTTGACTAGATGTTTTTTCGGTTGGTTTTTCTATTGGTTTATTGGTTATTTTCTGAATTGTTTTTTTGAGATTTGTAGTTTTATCCTTGTTTTGGACTTTTTTAGACTGGGAATTTGAGACTTGTGAGTCCTTTTTTGGTAATTTATCGTCGTTTGGGGTGATATTCAACATATTTTTTGGAAATTTTAAAACAAAAGTTGACTTGATTAATAGTTGGAAATGCTTGGGCAAAAATTAAAATAAATGTGTAAAATTGTAATTTTGAAATTACCTTTAATAAGTACTAGTTATAGCTTTGACTTATTGGAGAAAGTAGTTAAAAAAGAAAAACTCATAAAAAAAAGCTTAATTCAAATTTAAATTTTTAAAAAATTCTATTTCTTTTTGTTTATAAAATTGATTCAATTCATCTACTTTTTCCTCGCTAATTTCATACAAAACTTGAGAATCGTTAGCAGTAATTAGTTCTTCTTTAATCACTTTACCACCTTGTTTTCCCTGGTTAATCTAAAAATTTTGTTTTTGCGATACCAATTATCTTCATTTTTATAAAAAAGATGTCCCGTCTCATAGATTTTATAGCTAAAGGAAAAATCTTTGTCAAGGGTAAATATCTCGCCATATAAAAATTCCCCGTCCAACCAAACTTTGAGATAAAAACTATTTTCAGTTTGATTTTGGAATTGCAAATCACCGTAATTATACAAAACTCCAGCTCCTGAGCCAAAAGGCAAAACCCGACCACTGTCCGGAAAAATGTCTAAAATGTGATGGTGATGCTCTTTGACAGTTAGTGGTGTGTGGAGAAATAGCCAGTAAAGTAAATTTGCCATCTGACATAGTCCACCGCCAAGCCCGACAATGACTTTACCGTTATCAAGTATCATTCCGTCGGTAAAACCTCTGCTGTATTTCGGCTCGCCCAAATTTTTCCAAAATGAAAATATCTGATTTGGTTTGATGATAATTCCGTTAAAGTGCCTTGTCGCAATGGCTAAATTTTTGACTTTCTGTTCTTGAAGTTTTGGATCACTATCTCCCAGTTTTCGCCTCAGGAGGGATTTGTGTTTTTTGACTTTAAAAAGTGGCAGTTGTAAATTTGGACTTTGACCTAAATTATACCTTGGATTGACATATTCTAAACTTTTGCAAATGATTTTCAATCTTTGAATCGGAGTTTTTAGAATTGGATAATGTTTGGAAAGTGGTCTTTTAAGCATATAAAAATTATGTTAAAAAGTTCGACTAATTGGACTAAACCATCAGACAAGTCAACCACGAAGGATAAATAATTTCTCCAAGATTTTGAAATTCTAAGCCAAGTTCTTGAAACTCTAGTCGTTCCTTTTGTGAAAAGCCACCCTCGGCACCGATGACTACATTTTTTTGTAAAGTTGATTTTAAAGTGGAATTTTGGTTAGTGATTTGATTTGGCTGACAATCCAAAATAGTTGGCTGAAATTTTGTTAAAAGTGCCAAAAACTCATTTTTTTCAATGAATTGGACATTTGGTTTATAAAGAAATTGTCCTTGGCAGCAAGAGCGAATTAAAATTTTTTCAAGCCTCGCCCACGCCAAATTTTGGACTAAACTAAACTCTGATTTGAATAAAAAAACCTCGTTAAAACGACTAAAAGATAAAATTTCACACCATTTTTCCAGATAGCTTTTGTCAATTTGGGCTTGGAATAAAATATGATTTGTCCCACTTTTTTGATAAAATTCTTCTCGGGAAACAAAACTCGTGGATAAGATGTCAAAGCCAATTTTTTTATTTTTTTTATCAATTTTGGTAATTTTAGTTTTGGCATAAAAACCGTTCAAATCAGTCATTTCACAAATTTGCCCCACCACAACTCTACAACTCCAAAAATGTTCCAAAACATCGCCAGCAAGGTCAAAATTCGCTCTCTTTTCTAAAATACGGGATAGATCAGGAACAAAAAAATACATAGAACGGTTTCAGTTTTTCATTTGTAAAGTCTATCTCAAAGGCTCACCAAAACTGGAATTTTTTAGAATATTATCAATTTCAGCTAAAATCTGATTTTTATCCCCGTTATAATTTCCAAGATTTGCAAGAATAACTACATCAGCATTAACTGGTTGGTTCTTTAAATCTTTCAAACTAGAACTCAAAATATAAGTAGGACCAGATCTAGCATTGGTAGTAGTACTATGAGAAATATAATCATACTCAAAATTATTTATCGGTCCATATCTATAAAGATTTTCCCTGATTTTTGTGCCTTGAATTTCCATATCTCCACCGCCACCAAAACCACCTTCTAAATATAGATTAATTTTTAAATTTGCTCCACTTTTTGTTAAATTGATTTCTCTGGCTAAAAGTCCAATTCTATCTGGATTATATTTGACAGGACTAGTAATAGTCTCCATTTTCCAGCTATTATCGTAATTGATTTTTAGGCTTGGGTAGTATTCGTTGGTGTAGGTTTGGAGATTGGTTTTTTGTGAGTTATTACTATCTTCTAGTTTCACACTCGGTGTGCTGGGAGCAAGGGAGTTAAATTGGATATTTGCATTATTAGCATAGTCAACAATATAATAACTTCTCTCAATTGAATTTATTTTTACATCTATAAAATAAGATGAATCATCATCGCTCGAATATTTATTTTTCATTTTTACAACTTTTGTTACTAATTTACAAGAAGATTCAAGCAAGCCAACATCTTTACAAAAAGCATCAACTGAACTAGGATTTTCTATTATCATTTGATTTTCTGGAATGCGTTTTCCTATGTTTTTATACGACATATTAATAAAATCCTCATAGCTTAACAACCTGTTATAACATTCAAAATTTAGACTACCAACCAAACCAAAAGGTGTCCTCACACCGATAGAAAAATTATAGTCTGGTGCAATGTTTAAACCAATCAGTGATTTGCTTGGCGGGTTCACAAGATTTAAGTTGTTGGAGCCGTTGTCGTAATGGTTTGCTGATGAAAGTTTGCTATATTTTACCGCTAAATCACACTGTTCTGAAACCACCACATCATAATCTTTATCAGCAACGAGAGGTTGGATTTTGGTGTTTGAACTGTTAGCTTGAGAACTTGAAAAGCTGGAAGAATTTTGTGAATTAGAACTGGAAATTGAGCTAAAACCTGAACTGGAACTTTGGGAAGTAGGTGAGATTTGGCTGGAATTTGAAACAGAGCTGGGATTTGTGGAATTTTGAGCTGATCCCTGTTTAGAATTATTTTGAAAAATGGCAAAAAAAGTCCCGCCAAGAATTAGGGAAATAACGGACAAGACGATGATGACAATGTAGTTTTTGGAAAGTTTGGGCATAGCGTGTAGGGAAAAAGTTTTTTGATATTTTGATACAAGTGTTTTTGAATTTTATACAACTGTCAATTTTTAGAAAACATCAGACTAGTTTAAGTTAATTTCTAGTAATTTTAAGCCTTATCCGCGTCGAAAAAGTGGCTGGGTTGTCCCATATCCACCAATAAATAATTGGACAAATCTACTACTCCACCGACCAAATTTCGCCCAGTCAAAAACATTCTGGTCTGTAAAAAATGAGGTAAATTAAAAGCCTTTTCTAGTTTCAAATTATACAAATCAAAGCTATTAACCCCACCAAAATTGTCTGCAAAATCTATTTTTTCCACCACTTTTTTTTCAGCTGTTGGCAATAAATCTGCACTGGAATTTTCCAAGTTGGATGAGATATTTTGACCGTTATTTTCAAGACTTTTTCCAGTAACATTTGTTGATTGGGAATTTTCAGTTTTTTCTTCTATTTTTCGCTCCAAAGCCTGTTCCAAATTAGTTTCTAAATTTTGATTTAAACTTTGTTCTCCGCTGATTTTTTGACTGGAACCAAATCGTAAGCCTCTCTGACCTTTTTCAGTAAGCAGATTCAAGTCTTCCAAAACAGTAGCAATTTCGATCGCCATGCCAAGATGATGTCCAATACGACTTATTTGATCTGGCAAAACCTTTATGTCCAAAACACTCTGTGCTGGGAAAATCTCCGGCAAAAGCTCGCAAACTGATCTGCCGACACAGCTTTCCAAAAATTCAACTTGCCCCAATTCCCTGCTTTCATCTAAATTTTCTGTGTTATTTGATAAACTTTTTGAAACTATTTTTGAAGCCTTTTCTTGATTATTTTGCCAAAAATTCACCAAATCTGCCTCTACTTCCCACAGCCCGCTACTGTAATTTGTCTCCAAAGCCAGCTCACTTTTTCCCAAGCAAATTCCTTGACTTTCCACCCCAGCCAATTTTTTCATTCCCACGGTAAAATATGGTAATTTTGCCCCAATCAAGGCAACCACCACGAGCATATCTGGATAGATATTAGTAGCAGCGGAAACGATCTGGACTTTGAAAAGTGGGTTTTGCCCAAGTAGAACATCAAAAATTTGCAGTTTGTTACTTTGTGGATGTTTTTGGAGATTTTTGACCATACCAACCAGAACTTTGCCGTCAAAATAATCTTTAATTTCAGTAATTTCTTCCACTTCACTGGATTTGGTGGTGATAATTTCGGCTAGTTTTTGGTTAGAAACGGTTAGGTCAATATAATCTGCAAGCCATGAGCGTAAAAATAGCATAAAAAATTAAAAAGTGTGTAAGAAAAATTAAGTAGAAATTTTGAGAATTTATGGGAAAATATCCTGTTAATCTTTAAATCAAAGAATAAATAGTTTGAATATCAAGGTTCACAAAATAATCAAGATATTATTGTATTGCGATTGAGTTTTGATAAGTTTAATTTAGTTTGGCTTTGATCCAACGTTTTTTGTTGGAAAATAAATTCCATATCACAAGTAGGTTTTACCAAGTTTAAAATTATTCTTATTTTTCTTTGTTGATTTTTTCAGCTTTTTTGGTTTCCGTTTTTTTGACATTTGCTTTGGTAACTACAACTAGGTTATTTTTGACACCCACTCTAAAATTCATACATTCAGGATTATCAAGTAAGTATTCGGCGATTGGATCTTGGACAAATTCACTTATAAGGCTTTTCACCTCACGAGCTCCATATTCCAGTTTGGCCTCCGCTTTAGACGCTACGTATTTGGTAATTACGTCTTCAAAATTCACCGAACGACCTTGTTTGAAAAAATGTTCCTGTAAAATTCCCAGCTCTTTATTGATAATTTGGTACAAAACAGTCTTTCCGATTGGTCTGAAAACAATTTTGGAAGTGAGGCGTCCCAGTATTTCTGGTTTGATAGCTTTTTCAACTTCAGTCATTACTTGTTTTTTGAGAGTTTCGTAATCTTCCTCCTCTTTTTTCTCAAGATCCAAAAAGCCTAGTTTAGAAGCAAATTTATTAAGCTGATTTTTACCAAGATTGCTAGTCAAAAAAATCAAAGCGTGTTGGCAGCTGACACTTTGACCTTTGGCGTCGGTAATTTTGCCTTCTTCTAGCATTTGCAAAAGAATGTTCAAATTTTGAGGATGCCCTTTTTCAATTTCGTCAAATAGAATCACTGAATAAGGTTTTTTGCGGAGAAATTCAACCAGTTCCGGAGCGTCTTCATAGCCGACATAACCAGCGGGTGCTCCCAAAAGTCTTGAAATCTGATGTTTTTCACTAAACTCACTCATATCTAATTTAAGCAGGTATTTTTGCGGATCTCCGTACAGTTCTTGAGTCAAAACTTTGACCAGTTCCGTTTTACCAACTCCAGTCGGACCAAGAAGTAGGAAACTGGCAATCGGGCCTTTATTTGGGTTTGCTCCGGCGTAAGATCTCTTCAAAGCACGGCTAATTTGGGTAATGGCTTCGTTTTGACCAAAAATTTTGTTATTAAGAGAATCTTCCAAAGTTTTGATTTGGGTGAAAATACTAGAACTTATTCGCACTAAAGGTACGCCGCTCATTTGGGAAACAGTTTTTTCTAATAAATCACTGTCCACAGTGCCAATTTTTTTGCCGGCGTTTTGAGTTTTTTTATTCAAATCAATCAAAGTCATTTCCAGCTCCTTTTGTTCAATAGCAAAAATTTCGGAAAGCTCGGTATTTTCGTTCAAAATAGCTTCATTTTTTTGTTTGATAAGATCCAAAATTCGCTTTTCTACGTTTTCCCAAGTTTTTTCAACCTCCAAATTGGTTTTATTTTCTTGATTATTTTGAAGACGACAACGCACCAGAGTTTCATCCAAAATGTCAATAGCCTTATCTGGGAAAAACCTCTCAGGAACAAACCTATCCGCCAAATTGACCAGCTTTTCTAACAAATTTTCAGGGAAAGTACAGTTGTGATAATTCTCGTAAAGACTTTTACTGCCTTTGAGAATCTCCACCGTTTGGACAAGATCTGGTTGCTCCAGTCTAATCGCTTGAAACCGCCTTTCAAAAGCCTTGTCCTTTTTGATAATAGATCGGTATTCGTCCTCGGTAGTCGCTCCAATAATACTAATATCACCCCGTGCCAAAGCAGGTTTTAACATTCCCGCCATTTCTGGACCTCCCTGTGCGCCACTACCAGCTCCCATCGCCATGTGAATCTCATCAATAAACAAAATAGCGTTTTTATCTTCCACCACTTCGTCCAAAATTCCTTTCAAACGCTGTTCAAACTCTCCCCGAAAAACCGTTCCCGCTAGCAAAGTCCCCACATCCAAACTCAAAATTCTTTTATTTTCCAGCCAACTGGGAACATTTCCGCTATTTATTCTCTTGGCAAGTCCTTCCACTAGGGCAGTTTTACCAACACCTGGCTCTCCCAAAAGTATCGGATTATTCTTGCTTTTACGGCTCAAAATCTGAATAATTCTTTCAATTTCAAGATCACGACTAACTAGATTAAAATCAACTTCTGTGTCCACTTTGGCGTTCAAATTGGTCGTAAAAAAATCCAAAGCTGAGTCTTTTTTACCTGTATTTTTTCTAAAGCCACGATTATCATTTTTGTTAGTTTTACCGTAGGTTTCAAAAATAGATTTAAGTATATCTTGTAATTTACCACTAGATTCATCGTTTAGATTCATCAATTTTTTGCCACTGCTGGAATTAGTTTCCAAAATCCCAAAAATCAAATGCTCCACACCAACATAACTATAATTACTTTTTTCCGCCACCGAGATAGCGTTATCCAAGCAATTTTGTAATTCTTCCGTGATTTCCGGTAAGATATTTTTTTCAGTTTTGGGTGAATTGTGCATTTTTTCCAGACCTATTTTACGAATAATTTCTAGCAACTCATTGTTACTCATTGTGTCAATAAAAGCCATTTGAAAGGGTAATCCGTCTTGAGGCTGACTCAAAATTCCAAACAAAAGGTGTTCGCTACCGATGTAGTTATGACCCAGTTGCAGGGCGATTTGCTGGGCGACCGCGAGGGCATTTTTGGCTCTAGTGTCAAATTTTGGAATAGGCATAAGAATTTGGATTAAGAAAAAATATAGTTCAAGTTTAGGTTATATATGTTATAAGTTGGTTACAAATTAGCTCTAAACACTCTTTGAATTAGTAAAAATAAATAAAGGGAACTTTTCTAAAATTGTCAATCACTTCGTTTAGGTGCTACTAGTAAAGACAAAAAAACACTCAATACTTCTATTTAAAAACTCAAATATCAAAACTTATTTTGAGCAAAATGTTAGTTGGCTTTTGATAGGAGTGTGAAATTTTTGGAATTAAAAATAGCTTGGAAATTACTGAAATTTGGTGCTAAAATTACCATTCCCAAGGATTTTGAATTTTATACCCGACCCACATTGACTTGCACTAGGTAATTCGTAATTTTCACGTCATTGTGAGCTTGTTTTCCCCGCCACCACTAGGCAAGAAGCAATCTTTTAACACTTCATCTTTAAGTTTATTACCCCGAACCACTGAAACTCAACTTTGTGTTGATATTAAGCCAAGAAATGGAAATAAAGATTTAAAAAATAAACCTAAACTAACCTTGCTTTTAGTTACGAGCAAGAACTCCAACAACCATTAAATTGTCGTAATAATCTAAATTCTAGCCCCAAACCAAACTGCCAAAAAGCTAGCGAAAATTCCAA
>JBIIDY010000143.1:0-3578 GCA_044238065.1 Limisphaerales bacterium
TTTATTTGAGTTGTTTTGTTTGAAAAAAGTAATGACTTTTAACCTCAAATCGTTGCTATAGCGAGACATATTTAAACTGTAGAAAATATTTTACTTTTTGTAAAGGTTTAATAGGGATTGGCTATAAAATAAAATGAAATTAGGAATTGGTCTATTTTTTCCTTATTTTATTTGTGAAATTTATTGAAAAATAGGGAAAATGTCTGATATTCTGTAACTATTACAATAAACAATTACTTTGGGTAACTAAAACAAAATAATCAACACAAAGGTTTGACAAGAACAAGCCAGTAGTTTATAAGTTCTTGTAGTCGGTGTTAAAAAATAAATTAGAAAAACATATGTCTTACAAATTTATATTTAATAATAAAAAACTTAGTGAAATCAGCGAACAAGATTTACAATCTCTAATAACAAATCAAGTAGCTGAAGGTTGGTATATTGAGTATAAAAGAGAACTGCCCTCTCAAAACCCAAAAATTGCTGCTAGTCTGAAAATTGCTGCTAGTTTAGCTGCCTTCGCTAATTCAAGAGGTGGCTATTATATTGTTGGCATTGAGGATGATGAAAATAATATTGCAAATGATGTTTGTGGTTTTGATAATGAAAGCAATTTAAAAGAGAAAATACAAGGAATCGTAACTAAAAATGTTTTCCCTACTCCTTTCTTTGAAAGCCATATTGTTAATTTAGAAAACGGAAAGATTGTTCTTATTGTTGAGGTAACGGAGGGTTTTGAAACTCCATACTTATGTAGTGATGGCAAGGTTTATGTAAGACAAGGGGAGGCTAGAGACCCAATAGCGGAAAAAGATCGTTATTTATATCAAAAATTAATGGATAAAGGAAGTAAGTTGAAAGAAAAAATTGATGATTTCTCAACCAATCCTTATTTGGATATCTATAAAGAAACGAATTATTTGGGAATAAAAACAGGAACTAAACCTTTAATTGAAATTTATATTTATACCCAACCTTATGATAGCTTTATTTTTAAAGATTTTTTTAGCACAGAATTTAAAGAAAAATTATACAAAATTTTTAATAATGAAATTTAATGCTTAGGTAATTTTCTGTCTGGAAATCTGACCTTTAAATCAATTCAAACTTCCACTGATTCTTATATCTTACAAACTGAAAATAGCACTTATTCAAATGTTGATACCATTGAAATTTTTCAAAATGGAAATATAAAAATTATTATCCCCATTCCTGAATATTCTTTTGAAAGGACTGACTACAAAGACTTTGGATATGGTTATAGCAATAATTTTAGCATCAGTACTAATTATGAAGATAAATTAACACATTGGGAGCAATACAAGGAGTTTTTAATTAATAAAATTACTAAAGATAGCTTTAATTATACAATTTTAGACTTAAGTAATATTCAACTTCCAATAATCATTTTATTGATTTCTTATATGGCTATTTTGGAGGAATATAGCTATGAAATAAATTCTTTAAAATACAGATTAAAAATAACTAATGTTTTTAAAAAGTTTATATTTTTGGATGATTTAGATTTTCTCAATCACTTGAACGAAACTGATATTTTAGTAATGGCTAAAGATGAAATAGAATTTCCCAGTTTTAAAAATAATTTACCCAAAGATTTGGGAATAAGTGTAGAAAATGATAATAATTTACCTTTAAATCAAACCTTATCTGCTCTTTTAATGATTAAGGTTTTAGCTTTATTAGGCTATCACCCTGCAATTTTTAGCAATGTTAACAACTATATGGAAAGTGTAAGAATTTACCTACAGAGAGTTTATAAAAAGTAATTTTCACAATGTAAAATAGAACAAATTTGACAGATTTTACCAAATAATTTTTTTTTAATCTATTGTTTTTACTATTTCTATTTTTTTTATGATTCACGAATTTACTAATTCAACTGATTTTAAAGATTTTATCAAAACTTTTGAAGGCTTGCTGGTTTTGGATTTTTTTGCCACTTGGTGCGGGCCATGCCAGCTAATGTTGCCGCTTTTTGAAAAAGTTAGTCAAACGGAGGCTCTACAAAATGTCTATTTTGCCAAAATTAACCGAGATGAAAATCGCGATTTGATTGATGAATACGATTTTGAAATTCCTACAATTCCTAGATTTTTTGTGGTCAAAGTCAGCGGTGGACAGCTCGAAATTTTGCAAGATTTAGGCGGAACTCAAAGCAAAACTCAACTCATTGAAAAAATTACCAGTTTTCTACAATTTGCTAAACCTTTCAAAAATGAGCCGCAAATAAACTCACAAACTAATTTGGAAAATCAAGCGGAAAATATGGCAAAAAGTGTGATAAAGTCTGACAATTCAACAGTTTTAAAAGAAAAATCTACAACTGAAAATCAACCTCATAAGCCCAAAATTGCGGTCATTGGGACTGGGCCTGCGGGCTTGACAGCGGCAATTTATGCTTCACGGGCGAGCTTGGATGTGGTGGCTTTTGGCGGAATGATGCCGGGCGGACAACTGACGACTACAACTGAAATTGAGAATTTTCCGGGCGCTTGGGACACCGACAAGCAAATTGGGCTTTATGGCACCGAGCTAATTCAAAGAATGCAGAACCAAGCAGAGCATTTTGGAGCCAAAATTGAGTCTGGAGTTGTGGAAAGTCTACAATTTGAAATGGTGGGCAAAAAGTCTAAATTTACGCTCAAAGTGGATAATATGGACAAAGTTTTTGATGGCGTAATTATTGCCAGTGGAGCGACGGCTAGATACTTGGGAATTGACGGAGAAGAGAGGTTTGTTGGACGCGGTTATCATAGTTGTGCGACTTGCGACGGGGCTTTTTATCGTGGCAAAACCGTGGCAATCGTGGGGGGAGGCGACTCGGCGATGGAAGAGGCTGATTTTTTGACCAAATTTGCGGATAAAGTCTACCTGCTTCATCGTTCCCAAAAATTCCGTGCGAGCGTAGTAATGCTAGAAAGAGCCAAGAAAAATCCCAAAATTCAAATTGTCACCGATGTCCAAATCACCGAGCTGATTGGTGAAAAAAATCTGGAAAAAGTAATTTTAAATAAGACAAACAATGAGCCAAATCTGGTTATTAACGAAGAAATCACAAAAAATAATATCTGGAAAATTTTGGAAAATGGGCAAATTGAAATGAAACTTGACGGACTTTTTGTGGCAATTGGACACGATCCTAACACTGGTTTTGTGGCTAATTTGCTTGACAAAAACGAAGCTGGTTATCTGATCCCCCAAAGCAGGCTGCCCAGAGAAGAACGAACTAGCAAATACAATATGGCAACCAAAATTCCCGGAGTTTTCTTGGCAGGGGATGTGGAAGACTATGAATATCGTCAGGCAATTACGGCAGCAGCTGGTGGCTGTCGAGCTGCAATGGAACTGGAAAAGTGGCTCGCTGACTTGGAATAAGGAAAAATTTAAAATCTCTGAAATTCAAAGCTGTTTGAAATTAAAATAACTTAAAACCCCGAACCACTGAAACTCAACTTTGTGTTGATATTAAGCCAAGAAATGGAAATAAAGAGTTAAAAAATAAACCTAAACTAACCTTGCTTTTAGTTACGAGCAAGAACTCCAACAACCATTAAATT
>JBIIDY010000032.1:0-12630 GCA_044238065.1 Limisphaerales bacterium
GCGAAAATTCCAAATTTTGCCAAATTTTCACACTTATTTTGCGAGTATATGTCCCTTAATTATAGCATATTTACAATCTTTTTACCAAGTTTCGATGGTTCGGGGTTCCTAGATTTAATTTTTGCTTTAATTTTTTAATTGATTTTTTATTATTGAAGAAAGCTAACAGAATATTAAAAAAACTTACGGTTTGCTTTGGGTAAAATTTTATAAACTAAATTCAAATAAAAAAACTAGACAAAAATGGGAAAAGATTTTTTGGTTTTGGTAGTATAATTTTTTATAAACATTCCAAAAAAAAACATTCCAAATATGATTTCTACACGGCTGGCTTTTGGGCAAACTTTGGCAAAACTTGGCGAGCAAAAACCTAATTTAGTTGTACTGGACGCTGAAATGAGCAATTCTACCTTTACCAATCTTTTTCAGGAAAAATTTCCCGACAGATTCGTCCAGTGTTTTATTAGCGAGCAAAATATGATCAGCACGGCTTTGGGGCTAAATTTGGGAGGTTTCGTGCCAGTTTGTGCTACTTTTGCGGCTTTTTTGACACGGTGTTTTGACCAAATTAGAATGTCCCAATACACTTTTCCAAAAACAAACCTCAAAATTGCAGGTTCTCATTGTGGTGTTTCTATCGGCACGGACGGCCCCAGTCAGATGGCTTTGGAGGATATTGCGATGTTTGCGACGGTTCATGATTCCATAATCCTTTACCCCAGCGACGAGGTTTCCGCCAAGGAATTGACCAAGATTTTTGTGGAGCATTTTGGAATTGGTTATTTGCGGCTCACACGGGACGAAACAGCTAGTTTATACACTACAGACCAAAACCCAAGTTCCAACCAAAACGAAAACCCAGATTTAAAACCCCATTCTTTCAAAATTGGAGGAAGTTACTTGTGGAAAAGTTATAAAAACCCTTTAGAAAAATTAGAAGAAACGGAAATGGTTGGAAAAGGTGAAAAAAACTTGGAAAAAAATTCAAAAATTACTCCAAAAATTACTTTGATAAGTGCTGGTATCACTCTCCACGAATGCCTCAAAGTTCGGGAAAAATTAGAAAATGTTGCTGTTTTGGATCTTTACTCAATCAAGCCTGTGGACGAATTGGCAGTTTTGCGGACAGCTTTGGCAAGTGAGATGCTGATTACAGTTGAAGATCACTATTATTTTGGTGGGATAAATTCTATTGTTAATGCTTTTTTAGGGCAGTTTAACATTCCTCATTTGAAAGAAAAAGTCCAAACTTATAAACAAAACAATCAGCAAAATAGTCAACAAAATAATAAAAATAAAGAAGTAAATGATGAATTATTTGAACTGATTTCTCTCATCAAAGCCAATTTAAGCCAATTTACAATCCAAAAAATAGATGAAGAAATGTCGCAAAATCCAGATTTTTGGCAAGTATATTTCCAAAGTTTTGAGGTTTGTCTAGAATTTCTTGGTATTCGCAGTCTATGCGTCAAAGAAATACCGCGAAGCGGCTCCAAAGAAAAACTTTTAGAATTTTGTAAAATTGACTCACAGGCTATTATTTCCTTGATTAACGAAAGCTGAACTAAAAATTAGTTGTGAAAAGTGCCAAAAATTCTATCCCAAATGTTGGTAAAAAAGGCAAAATTATAACCATGTTTGCGGTGATGAATTTGGTGTAAAGTGGCAGTGTTCAAAAATTTGAAAGGTGTTTTCTGGTTCAAATTCGGAGGCAAAACCTCAAAACCGCTGTGAATGTAAAAATTGTAAATCACCGTAATAATCATAAAAAGTACAAAATTGGCAAAGTGAGTCGGCACAAAATAAATAAAAATTGCCAAGAAAAAGGTGTGCAAAACCGACTCCACGACATCTAGTGAATAAGAGCTAAAAACATTGGTGTGAATAGATTTGTGATGAATCTTGTGAACTTGCCAAAAAACGCCGCCAAAATTTTTGAAATGAAGAATGAAATGTATGGTAAAAATATACAAATCAGCCATGAGAATCATCAATGGAATTATCAAAATTAGCCAAATAAAATCCACAAAACTTTTACCAAAATCATAATAAATTTTAGAATTTTCCATCAAAATTACCAAAAAAACCGCTCCGTAACCAAAAAATATAGACCAAAAAATACTTTTAATCTGTTGCCAAAACTCAAATTTGGACTGCTCAGTTCTGGGATCTTTTTCAATTCTTTCAAGGTTTGTAAAGGGTAAGAAATTTTTCAAAAAAACTGTCAGCAAAGTCAGGAAAACGGTGCCTAAAAAAGCTAAAAATATCATCAAAATTAAGAAAAAGCCAACTTTCATCTCCCAATCTAAATCACTCAAAAAACCCAAGCCATAAAACCAATTCATAAAAAATAAGATCAAAAGCTAGTGAAAAAAGAGGGTTTGCTGTAGAATGCTAAAAATCTTGATGAAGTTTCTTGCTTTGTCAATTTCTAGTGTTTTTTAAATTCAAATTTAGAGAAATTTAGATAAAGTGTATTATTTATCACAAGCTATACCGTCTCTGTCACGATCAAGTTGTGTGCTATAACCCGGTTGACCTTCATAAATAGGAGCTTTGCCTGCCGCTTTGACTTCTGTACAATTAGCATAACTAGCTCTATCGCTTGCCGTAGCTTCGCTTGTTGGGGTTGCGACTGCACTTTTGGTTGGTGTAGAATTTACAATTTGTTTAGGCTGTTCTACTGTTGCTGGTTTTTCTACTGGTGCTAATTGTGTTGTGATTGATGATTTTTCCTCTGATTTTTCGGCTGATTTGGTTGTGTCGCCATTACAAGTTGTAGCTGACCAAAAACCTAACTGGCTTTCTCTGGCTTGTTTTTGATATTCGTTAAATTCATCTAATCTGGGGTGTGGAAACTTAATATAAGAGTGAGCAAAACCTTGTTTTATCATTTCGGCATTATAAAAAAACCCATCTTCACGATAAACATAAGCCAAAGTTCTACCGTATTTATCAATTCTATTTGCAGGATCAAATTCAAGATAAACTTTTTTGTTTGCCAAAAATTCACTGGCTTTGTTTGAAGCCTCTTTGCCAAAACATTGAACGGGTTTTCTTGGGTCTTTTGTTTCTGGTGTGTCCATTCCAATTAGCCTCAAAGTTCCAAGTTCATTTACTTTGATCGTGTCACCATCGACCACAGACATTACATCAAATAATTTTTGATTTTGGGTAGTGTTGCCAAGTTGCGCTATGGCTAAATTTGCCTCTTTGGCTTTTTCTGGTTCTTGAGCTTCCAAATCATTTCCTACATCATAATTTACATTTATGGTAGTTGCTTGGGCAATTTTTCTTTCCAATTCTGCTTTAGATTTTTCCTCTTCCTCTCTTTTTGACCTTTCGTTAATGGCTATTTTTTCAGCTTCTCCTCTCTTTTCTTTTTCTTGAGAAATTGTTTTTTCATATTCCAACCTTTCCTGTCTTCTTTCTTTTATCTGTTTTTCGTCAATTTTTGAGGTGTTTTGATTATTACTTAGCAAGGCGTTGTTGTAGCCAAAAACTGGAATATTGACTAAAATAAAAACACTTACAAAAGTTACAGCACTAAAAAAAATTACACTTATCAAATTTCTAAACCTATTTTTTATGTTTGGGGCTAATTTAAATGTTATCACAACTGCCCAATAAACAGATAACAAAAGATTAATAACAGGCACAAAAAAGATAAAAAGTGAAATAATACCAGACCAAAATAAAAATGGATTTTGTTTTTTAAAAGCAGAAAAAAATTCTTTACCTTCTTCTGTTGCTGATTTTTGATACATAAAATATTAAGAAAATTAAAGATTTCTAAAAATAATTGGGTAAAGTAAAATTGTCAAGTAATAACTAACCTAATAATCAACATAAATTTCATTTTTCTAAGCCAAAATTCAGCCTCAAAATATTTGAAATTAAACTTCACTCAAAAAAAATTAATCCCAAACTCCTTGTTTTTATCGGCTTTTTCTGGGTTTTAGTTTTCAAAAATGGCTAAAAATCAGGGCTTGCCAAGAATTTAATTTTTATTTTAGTTGTTATAAACAAACAGAACTCAAAAGAATTTGTCCTAAATTTAGCTTAAAATTAAACAAAAAGAGCTTTCAAAGTTCCACAAAGTTTAACGCTTTCTCAAAAATTTTTAAAAAGATACAGAAAAACAAACAGAAAATTCAAACATACTTTCAATGAAGGTTATTATTTTTTATTATTTTTATCAATTTTTTAGCACTTTTCACTCTTTATGTTTATCCAAACTGCCCACGGCCTCGAACAAATTGATTTTAACAAAATCCTTGCCAAAATTACTTTTTATTCGTCTAGACTTCATTTTTCTGTTGATCCCAGTTTGGTCGCCCAAAAAACAATTGAAAGACTGGCTGATCAGATGACTACTGCCCAGATTGACGAATTGTCCGCTGGTTTGGCTGGGAATTTGGTCAACATTCACCCTGATTATTCTATTTTGGGAGCCAGAATTTTGATGGACAGAATACACAAAAGACTGAAAATTCCTTACCGTTTTGGACACATAAACGAACAAGAAAAAAATCCTAGCAATGAAAATACAGATTTTGTAACTTTTGCCGAGCATATTTCCCAAATGTATAATTACCAGATTAACGGGCGAAAATCAACTAGAATCTCTGACGCCGTGATGAGTTTTGTGGAAAGAAATGGCAAAGAATTGGAAAAAATTATTGACTATAGTCGTGATTTTGATGATTATACTTACACCGCTTTGACTTCGTGGATTGCAAGAGGTCTTGAAAAAATGAACAAAGAAGTCTGTGAAAGTCCCAGTCAAATGTTTTTGCGAGTGGCAATTGGTCTCAATGTTTGGCAAGAAAAAGAAGTGGAGGATTTAAAAGAGTTTGAAAAATTTTCTGGCTTCGTTCCCGAATTTAAAATTATCAAAAATCTCACTGACGCCGAAAGATTGGAGCGAATTAAAGAATATTACGATCTTTTGTCCCAAAGGAAATTATCAGTTTCAGGGCCAGTTTTGATGCACGCTGGAAGCACCAAGAATCAGATGGCTAGTTGTTTTTTGGAGGATTGTAGCGACTCTTTAACGGGCGACGAGTATCCGATTACTGGTAAAATTGGCGGTATTGTCAAAGCTCTTGCCCAACTTGCCAAACAGTCCCAGGGAGGTGCAGGAACTGCTATTGCCATTCACCGAATTCGAGCTAACGGAAGCATTATCGCCTCCAGCAACGGCACCAGCAACGGCATTTTGCCTTTTATGAAAATGTTTGATTCCACCATTGGAGCGGTTAATCAAAGCGGTAAGCGAGCGGGAGTTTGTACCGTTTATTTAGAGCCATGGCACGCCGATGTGTTGGATTTTTTGGACGCTGCCAACCACTTCACCATTGAGGAAAAACGCTGTAAAAATCTTTTTTTTGCCCTGTGGATGAATGATTTATTTTTTGAAAGAATGACCAAAGACAAAGCCAGTGCCAAGTGGACACTCTTTGATCCATCACAGATTTTGTCAATTTTGGGTAAACCTTTATCGGAATTTTATGGCGAGGAATTTAAAGAAAAATACTTGATGTTGGAGGGGATGAACATTGGGCGAGAGATTTCTTTGATGGAGATTTGGTCACGAGTTTGTCATCTTTTCCAAACCACAGGCCTGCCTTACATTCTCAATAAAGACGAATTTAACCGCAAGTCTAACTCCAAAAATATCGGTATGATCAAATCAAGTAATGTTTGTACCGAGATCGCTTTGCCTGCCAGTGACAATGAAACCGCAGTTTGTGTCCTGTCATCGGTTTGTGTCAGTCGTTTTGTTAATACAGATTTGCCTGATGGTGTGGACTGGGAAGGGATTATTAACGCGTCCAGAGTGGCGACCAAAAATCTTAACAATGTCATTGATCTACAATTTTATCCAACTCCAGAGACCAGAAATGCCTGTTGGGCAAGGCGAGCTATTGGACTTTCAGCCCAAGGTTTGGCGGACTTATTTTTACAGTTAGATTTACATTTTGACAGCCCGAAAGCTAGGGAAATCAACAAAAAAGTCTATGAGTGTATTTATTACGGCAGTCTTCTGGAAAGCATGGAAATTGCCAAAATTGAAGGCTCCTACCTTGGCTTTGTTGGCAGTCCTGCAAGTTCAGGTATTTTGCAGTATGACATGTGGACAAATCCAGCAACTGGCGAAAAATTAACCGAAAAAGATCTATTCCTTGGGCAAAAATGGCTAGAATTAAAAGAAAATATCAAAAAATTTGGTTTAAGGCATAGTGAAGTCACCGCCCTCGCCCCCACCGTTTCCTCATCAATTAGGATGGATAATAATGACGGTTTTGAGCCATTTACTCGCAATGTTTTCATTCGCCAAAGTATCGCCGGCTCTATGCAAGTTGTCAATAAATATCTGGTCAACGACTTGATTAAGGCTAATTTATGGGAAAACTCTTTATTTAACGAAATTATCGCTAACGACGGCTCTGTCCAAGGAATTGAAATTATTCCACAAGAAATTCAACAAAAATACCGCACCGTTTTTGAAATTGACTGGAAAACACTGGTGGATATGCACACCGAACGCTCACCTTTTGTCTCTCAAAGTAGCAGCTTTAACCACTACACGAGCCACAAAGAAGCCAGCCCAACCACTTTTACCCAAAAAATCCTGTATATTTGGAAAGCTAAACACAAAACTCTGTCTTACTATATGCACACCGAGACTGCCACAACTGCCAAAAAAGAATTTGGTATCACCGAGTGGAAAAATAACGAAAAGAGAGATGATAAAATTGAAGAAAAATCAGTAAATAAACCAAAAATGGAGATGGAAAAACAAGAGGAAGAGATGGTTTGTGATATGAGTGAAGGTTGTGAATTTTGCGGGGTTTAATTTTGCCAAATACGAAAGTTTCAAAAAGTCTTGTAAAATTACGGAAAAGCTATATACCCAACCCATCATTAACTTGTGCTGCTTAAATCTTGAAAAACCAAAAGAATGGAGTCAGTGTCATCACGAATGAAATGAAGTGATCTTATGGCAAAATCTAGTAAAAATAGGTGTGAAGTGTTAAAAAGATTGCTTCGTTAGCCTCTGTTCCCTTTGGGTCACCCATTCGTTACACTCATTCGCAATGGCAAGGGAAAACGCAATGACAAACAAGCTCGCAATGGTGTGAAAATTACGAATTAACTAGCACAAGTTGGTTTGGGTTTGGGTATAACGAAAAAAGACTTGACAGAAGCTCTTTTGTCTGTTAATGTAAATTTTTTATAGTAATTAAATTTTTTATGCCAAAATCAGAACAACATAATCAACAAAACAGAGAGCCAAGCATGATGGAGACTTATTTACCTGCTATTTTAGCTATTTTTAACAGAACTAAATCTTTTTTCAACAAACAGCAACACAAGCAGCAATCCAATAAAATAAATGAGAATCCTTTGGAAAATCATCACGAGTTTAGCTCAACTCTACGTTTTTTATCTAGTAAAATTGCCAGATTATTAGGCAACGGTGATAGAAGTGTACACATCCTTAATACTTACGATGGTCAAATATATTCTCAATTTAAATTAGAAAACGGCATCACATTGGAACTTTCTGTCCCTTATCCTTACCTTCTTAAATTAAATCTTGCGACAAAAGAAAAATTACCTAAAGAAATAAAAGATAGGCAGAAAGCAGGGGAATCTATTATGATTAGTTTTGCTGGATTAGAGGCTGCGAACCCTTTGGATGAAAGTTACTCAATAATTGCTCAAGCTGTTGCTATTAAGTCTATACTAGACGCTGCATCTGAAAACAATTCACAAACTGGTACCTTATCTTTGGATGGTAAAAATTACAACATTACAGTTAAAAAGTTAACTGATCCTACTAACCTTAAAGAATTTAAAAATAAACCTCGACCTCAAACATACACATACAAAATCACAATTGAATAGAACTGGATAGATATTTTTTTTAAAATATGTAAATTAGGGAACTTTTGGTAAAAATAAATTCCATAAAATCCCCCATCGCTACGCTCTGACCCCTTTAAAAAGGGGATACTGGTGTATTGGTAAAATTTGGCACCATAAACCACCATGCTCGCTACAGCTCTGTTCACTTCGTTCCCGCACAAACCCTCCAGAGTGGAATTTTTAGCTCAATCAATTACTCCACCGTGACGCTTTTGGCAAGATTTCTGGGTCTGTCCACATCAAGTCCTTTGGCAAAGCTCGTATAATAAGCCAAAAACTGCATTGGAATGACATTGATAATTGGTGACAACTCTTCGCACACTTCTGGGACAAAAATAACCTCGCTGGTAATTGAGCTGATTTTTTGGTCTCCCTCAGTTGCCACAGCGATAACTGGGCCACGGCGAGCGGTGATTTCCAAAAGACTGGAAAGTTGTTTGGCATAGACAGAGTCTTGAGTTACGATCGCAATGGTTGGCATATTTTCATCAATCAAAGCGATAAAACCATGTTTCAATTCCCCGCTAGACAAACCTTCTGCGTGGATATAAGACAATTCCTTGATTTTGAGAGCTCCTTCCAAGGCAATCGGGTAGTTGTATTTTTTGGCAACATAAATTAAATTGTTGATCGAGTGATACTTTTCAGCCACTTCCTTGACTTTGTTTTGAGTTTTCAAAGTTTGGTTTATTTTTTCCGGCAAATTCATCAATTCTTTAACAAGTCTTTGCCCTTCTGCTAAACTCATTGTCCGCATCCTACCCAAAAGTATGGCGTGCATCAACAAAATTGTGGTTTGACTGGTGAAGGCTTTGGTGCTGGCCACACTAATTTCTGGGCCAATATGGTTATAAACTCCAGCATCGGTAATACGGCTAATCGTGGATCCAACCGCGTTGACAATTCCAGTAACCAATGCTCCTTTGGCTTTGGCTTCAAGAATAGCTTCAATTGTATCTTTGGTTTCCCCGCTTTGCGAAATGGCAATGACCCAAGTTTTATCGTCAATAAACGGATTTTTGTAACGAAATTCTGGACTCATCTCGGCTTTACAGCTAATTTGTGCCAAATCTTCAAAATACATTTCCCCAATTTTGGCAGCGTAATAAGACGTCCCAATTCCAAGCAAAATTACTTTTTCAATTTGATGTAATCTGTCTTGAATATCAATCAAACCACCAAATTTGACGTTTCCAGTTTCCAAAAGAAGCCTGCCACGACAAGAATCCACCGCACTTTGTCCTTGCTCCATAATTTCTTTGAGCAAAAAATGCTCGTAGCCACCACGGCTTGCCTGCTCATCATTCCAATCAATCGTTTCAGTCTGGCGATTAACTTCTACATTTTCAAAACTACAAATACTGTATTTTCCGCCCTTGATGTCCACTAGCTCTCCATCCTCCAGATAAATTACCTCCCGAGTTTTACGAATTATTGGTGTTGCATCACTTGCCAAAATAAATTCTCCGTCACAAATTCCCAAAACCAATGGACTGCCTTTTTTTGCAGCGATTAGCCTGTCAGGTTCGCTTTCATTTATCACACAAATCGCAAAGGCTCCGTGGACTTGGGCAAGGGTTTGCAGAACAGCTTTTTTGAGATCTGGTTGAGTCGTTTTTTCACCTTGAATAATCTCATTTTGAGTGGAATTTTTTCCCAAGTTTGCTTGATAATTTTCTTGATAATGATAGTCTATCAAATTAACCAAAACCTCGCTATCTGTTTGCCCATAAAAAGTGTAGCCAGAATCAGATAACATTTTTTTGATTTCTTGATAATTCTCGATAATTCCGTTGTGAATCAGGTAAGTTTGTCCCAGTTTTTGTCCTGAATTTTGCCCGAAGTTTGGATGTTTTTGACTGTGGTGCGGGTGAGCATTTTCAATGGATGGAACGCCGTGTGTTGCCCAGCGAGTATGCCCAATTCCAATAGAAACTCCCTCATTAGAAATCTTGTTTGGATCTAATAAATCTGTGGGTATTTCTTTTTCTAATTCCTTGACTTTGCCGACAGCTTTATAGCAAACAATCTGTCCACTTTTTTCGCGAGTACTTTGTCCGTCAACCGAAAAATTATCCACAAAAGCAATTCCAGCTGAATCGTAACCACGATATTCGAGCCTCTTGAGTCCGTCCAAAAGACTTGATAAAACTTGATTTTTTTGGCCATAAAAAGCCACAATTCCACACATAAAAAATTATGAAAATAAAGAAAAAATTAAATTTAAAAAAACAACTGAAAAATTTTAACTAAATTTGACAATTATACTTTCCAATTAATTTTTATCAAAAAATGTCAAATCAAAAAAAATGACAGGGAAAAATTAAGAAAACCCAAACCTCGAAAAAAATTCTAATCAGAAATAATTCAAAATTCTTGGAATAGAAAAATGCCTGAAAATTAAGACAAAAATCATATTTCCACTTTTCAACATTTCAAAGCATACCAAAAATTTCATAATTTTGCCAAAATTTCCCAACAACTTAAAAATCAGATTAAAAACAGGCTTGAAAGTATACCCAAACCCAAACCAACTTGTACCAGTTAATTCGTAATTTTCACACCATTGCGGGCTTCTTTGCCATTACTGACTTACTTCCCCCTTCATTGCGTTTTCCCTGTCATTGCGAGCTTGTTTCCACGTCATTGCGAATGAGTGTAACGAATGGGAGACCGAAGGGAACAGAGCGTAGCGAAGCAATCTTTTAACCCTTCTGCTTAGCTTTACTAGATTTTACCATAAGATCACTTCATTTCATTCGTGATGACCCTGACCTCATCTTTTTATTTTTCAAGATTTAAGCTGTTGATATTTACAAAATTTTTTCAAAATTACCAGAGTAATCTAAAAATGGTATGTTTAAAATTCTAAATCAATTTTCCCAAGTTTTAGCTCAAATATCGCTCCACAAGCCTCTCCACCAAACGACTTTCTTTATTTGGGCCAAGAACTAATAAAGCCAGTTTTTCTGACAAAAATAAATCACAAGCCAAAGCTCGCAGCTCTGCCGCTTGAATTTTTTGGACAGCTCCCAGAAAATCATCCAAATTGACTGGTAAATTACTAAACATGGTTTGCTCCACCTGCCAAACGGTGGTTGAAAGTAAATTTTCCTGTTCCAAAATAAGCTGCCCTTTGAGTAATTCTTTGGCTTTGGATAATTCGTTGATGCTAACGGTGGTTTTTTTGAGACTTTCCAAAATTTGTAAAATACTTTCGAGACCAAACGAAAACTGGCTGTTCTCACAGGCGGCGTTAATCTGAAAATAGCCTTTATTACTAAAACGAACCAAACTGCTTTGCACAGTTTCCAACAGCATTTCTTCCTCTACACTTTTTGTCCACAAGCGAGATGACATTCCTTGTCCAAGTATGGTGTTGAGTAAATAAATTTTTGCCCATTCCATCAAAAAATTCTCATAAAGTGACTCTCGATCAACCTCCGCTTCTTCCTCTGGCTCTATCAGGTGCGGGAAAAGAGTGGCGTTTTGATCCAAGACAAAAGCAAGATTGATTTGCGATGAAGAAATTCCTTTTTGGCGGTAAATAAACTGGGGCAGTTCCGCATTTTCCAAGTTAAAAACACTTCTAGGTTGAATAAAAGACTTGGTTTTGGGATTCCAAAATTCCCACTCTTGACTGACTAGCTCGGAGATATTTTTATCTTCAAAATTCCCTGACAAAACTAAATAGCTTTCTTTGGTTTGGTATTGGTGCGACAAATACTCCAAAATATCGCTCTGGGTAATCTGGAGAACGTTTTCTATAAAGCTACTGCCCGTGTCAGCCAGAAACAAGTTCTTGGTAAAAATTTCCAAGGTTTCCGCTTCCAAATCGTCAAAAGAGCGATCTTGCGAGTGTAAAATTTGCTTTTGAATCTGTAAATCTTGAACGTCAAAATAAGAATGTTGGATAATGTCCGCGAGCAGAGAAATGGCTTTGTATTGGTTATAATCAGGTACAGTCAAATAAAAATGGGTGCTTTCTGGAGTGACAAAACTTTGAAAAACGCCGCCCAAATTTTCCAAAATAAGGTTGAGTTGTTTGGAAGAGTTATATTTATCTGTTCCTTGCCAAAAAAGACGACGAGTTAATTCACTGATATTCTTGGGAAAATAGTTAATTTCAACCAACGTACCAGTTGGCACCACAAAACCAACCAAAAAAGTTCGGTGTGATTTCTTGGGAATTTTTAGGATTTTAAGTCCGTTTTTGAGGGTCATATCGTCAATTTTTCTAAAAAAAATAATTTAAAAAGTGAAAGTTGTCTAGATTTGTTACCAAGTTTGGCATTAGAGTTATAAATAATAATTTAACAAATAATCTTTTTTGTCAATTTTGTCTAAAAATCCAAATGGCGAAATTATATTTTAGTTATTTTTAGCTTCTTTTTAAGAACTCATCTTTTCTTTTCAAAGAAGTATACCCAAACCAGCATTAACTTGTGCTTGATAATTTTGAAAAAATTTTGTAAATATCAACAGCTTAAATCTTGAAAAATCAAAAGAATAAAATCAGGGTCATCACGAATGAAATGAAGTGATCTTGTGGTAAAATCTAGTAAATATAGCCAATTCCTATTAGACCTTTACAAAAAATAAAATATTTTCTACAATTTTGGTATGTCCCACTACAGCAACGATTTGAGGTTAAAAGTCATTACTTTTTTCAAACAAAACAACTCAAATAAA
>JBIIDY010000144.1:0-3550 GCA_044238065.1 Limisphaerales bacterium
TGCGTTGGTTAAAAATTTCAGAATTATTAGCGGAATTTGTAGATATAGACTGAATAAAATAGCTAAAAGATTTAATTTAATTTGTGGAATTTGTAACCTAAAAAATGTTTAACGCAAGAGGTCTATTTTCAAAATCAAAACCATTCTTGAATTTACCAAAAAAGATTAATCATATCTCTCAATCATAGCAAACTAAATTACCAATCCCTGCGGTCAGGTATTACTAGTATTGCCAAAAGCCAGTGAAAATTCCAAATTTGCCACTTGATTTTGTGAGTATGCGTCCTTTAATTGTAGTATATTTACAATATTTTCTCAAATTTTTGGTGGTTCGGGGTTACTAGGTTTTACTACAGGTTTTACTACAAGATCACTTCATTTCATTCGTGATGACCCTGACTTTTCTCTTCTACTTTTTCCAAAGTAATTTCTCTTATTTTTAGTCTTTTTTAATGGCTTCAAAAATGATATTACAAGGCAGAGAAAATAAAATTTGACATAAGGTAAAAACTAAAATACAATAGTGAATGTGATTTACATTTAAACAAAACAATCACTTTTTTCCACTTTTTTTCTTTCGTTATGTTCAATATTTTCAACAAAATCAAGACTATTCAATGCCAAAAACGCCAACAAGCTCGTCGCAAAATCGTTCTTGCTTCTCTTTTTACAGGTAGCGTCACTGCACTTCTAACTTTTTTCACTTCTAAAAAAAACGGTGCGCAAAATCGTCAAACCGTTGCTGTCAAAAGCCAAGGAATTCTTCAAAAAGTTAAGCGTTTTGCTGGTAAAGCTGGTGCCAAAATTAAGGATTCAAGTGAAGACCTAACTGACAAAGTTAAAGATTTTTCTGTAGAGATACGTCACAAAGCTGATCAAGTTCGTGAAGGTATTACTAACAAAGCTGATGAGGTTCGCGATGGTATCAGCAACAAACTCCATTCACAAAATGGACAAAACAACCAAAAAGCACAAGGTAATACTATAGAAAATAAAAATGACCAAAAATAAAAATCCCAATAAATCAACTTTGCTTGTTAAAATAATCCTTTTCAAATTCTTTTAAAATAGCATTTTTACAGCATTTTTTAAATTCAGTTGTTTTGTATGGTTTTTTACTCCCTTCGCGGGGGTTTTATTTTTTTTGATGATTTCTCAAAGTTTTTTCAAACGGAATTAACCTTGAGACTAGGATAAAATTTTTAATTCTATGATAAACTTAATTTTTTTTTGATTTTCCAACAACCTGTTCCTATTTTTTTATACCCAAACCCACATCAATTTTGACAGACAAACCAATGAAAATCCAAAGAACTCCCACCGTCTCTTCGAGACACCCCCGTTGGGGGAATTTTAGATACAGGAGTTTGTCAGTTTTGGTATGGTTTTGGGTATATCAACCTAAAATCTGTGAAATTACTTTTTGGTATTTTTATCAATTTTTCCTCTTTGGTATTCCAACTTTTCTGTCATTTTTCATAAGCTTAAATAAACTAGAATTTAAAACAGATTTGAAAGTGCTTTGGAAACAGTTTTGCTATAATTTTTGGAAAAAGATTTGAGGAACAATAAAAAAGAAATAATTAAAAAGTGTTGATTTTAAGCCAACAAATAATTTTCTATTTTGGGTGATTATTTTTAATTTGACATTTTCTACAAAATTAGTTTGAGTAAAATTATCGTCTATTTTGACTATTTATCATCATAATATCAACATTCCTGTGTCTTTTTCTATTTCTATTTTGGAGCCAAAATTTACAAATTCTATTTCTGCTTTTGAAACTTTAGCTGATTATCCTGTCAAAACCACGCTTTTAAGCCAAGTTATTCGCTGTGAACTTAGTAATCTTCGTGCTGGTAACGCTCATACCAAAAATCGTGGAGAAGTCCGTGGTGGAGGCAAAAAACCTTGGAAGCAAAAAGGTACTGGAAGGGCAAGACACGGTTCCAGTCGTTCCCCACTTTGGGTTGGTGGAGGTGTTACTTTTGGGCCTCGCAACACTCGTAACTGGCACTTGGACATCAATAAATCTGCTAGAAAAGCTGCTCTAAAATCCATTCTTAAAGATCGTCTTAATGAGGCAACTGTTTTTCAATTTCCAGAAAATTTTGACTTTCCAAAAACCAAAAATGCTACTGAAATTTTGACTGAATTGGAATCCAAAACTAATAACAAAGTCAAATCAACCTTAATCCTTTACACAAGCGAAGATAAAATCAAACTTAATGGCTTTCCAAACACTGAAGTCAAAATGTTGAACGCAGGAAATTTGAAAATCTACTTGATGGCCAGTGCAAAAAATTTGGTTCTAACTCCTTCTGCTCTCAAACTTTTGGAAGAAAAAGTAAAATAAACCACTCTGAGAATATTAAAAATTTTTATAATTTCAGGCTTGACCTGTTGGTTTTCCTATGGCTGATGTTTTTAATTTTTACTCAGAATTTTAAATAAACTGTATCCCACAAAGAAAAAAATCAAGTAAAGTCATTTTTTTTAAAAAAATTATAAGAGTATGTCTCAAATTACTGTTCACGAACTTAAAGAAATTTTAAATCAAAACACTAGTCATAATTTTATCGTTTTGGACGTCAGAACTAGTGCCGAACACGACTCCAAAAGAATACAGGGAGTTTATAATCTGCCGCTTGATGAGCTAGAAGAGCATTTGGAAATGTTAAAAAAATATGATAAAGTCTATCTTCACTGTCAAAGTGGTAACCGTAGCGGCAAAGGCTATCAAAAACTTTTGGAACTGGGTTTGACGAATGTGGTCAATGTTACTGGTGGAATTAGTGAATGGGAGCAAAATAGCTTTGGTGTGAAAACTAATAATAAAATGCCCATAATCCAACAAGTGATGATTACAGCTGGAAGTTTGGTTTTATTTGGTTCTATTTTTGGTTTTATTAGTCCAATTTTTTCACTTATTTCTATTTTTGTAGGTGGAGGACTTGTCTATGCTGGTGTTAGCGGGAATTGTCTGATGGCTAAAATTCTAGCAAAAATGCCTTGGAATCAGGCACAAGTTACCAAACTACCTTGGCAAAAAGACTGAAAATTTTGCAAAAATTCAAACCAATTAAATAAATCAAACAAAGTCAGAAACATCTAAAAATTACTAAAACAACAATTTTTCCGATCATAATTTTTCCTTAACTAAATTATATGAGTTTTTATAACGATGATTCCAAAACAACCGCAAATCCAGCAAACTCTACTGCCCAAACCTTGGAGCAAAAAATAACCAGACTACAAGAAATCCAACAAGCACTTTCCCAAAAATCTGTATCTTTATCCGAGAGTATGCCACTTTTGGAGGAGGCTTTTAGGCTAAAAAAGGAGATAGAAAAAGAGCTTGAAACAATGCAAAACAAACTTGTTCAATTGTCCAAAGACGAATCGGAGGAAAATTAAACTTAAATACCCTCAACCATCGAAACTTGGTGAAAAGATTGTAAATATGCTATAATTAAGGGTAATATACTCACAAAATAAGTGTGAAAATTTGGCAAAATTTGGAATTTTCGCTAGCTTTTTGGCAGTTTGGTT
>JBIIDY010000145.1:0-3522 GCA_044238065.1 Limisphaerales bacterium
TAGAAAAACAAAAACTACTTTATTTTGCCTTAGCTTATCCACAAAAAATTGTACTGGTGAAAACTGGTGAAAAAGATGAAGAGAAAAAATTCTTGGGTTATTATTTTAGCAATCGTCGTGGACACGAAGGAATCAAGCCGTTTGTGGCAGGCGGTAGCATTGATGATTGTACTTATCTTTATGATGAAAACGATTTAAACAATCCAAAAAAAGCTAGTAGCTATATCCAAAAAGCCTTTGCTGGAGACTGGAACTTTGAAAT
Organism: Limisphaerales bacterium; assembly: GCA_044238065.1. GTDB lineage: Bacteria > Patescibacteriota > JACMRA01 > JACMRA01 > JACMRA01 > JBIIDY01. Next base: position 263 of record JBIIDY010000145.1, read on the forward strand.
TGATGAGGAACTTGCCAAAAATATTTCGGTTGTCCGTTTGGTTGATTTAATAGACTTTGAAGTCAAAAAGTTTGAGAAAATTATTAATACCAGAAGTAAAAAAAAACTAAAAATTGAGAGCCAGTGGGAAGTGGTGAGTTTGGGGGAGGTTTGTGAGATTTACCAGCCACAAACAATAACATCTCAAGAAATTACCAAAAAAGGTGATTATAAAGTTTATGGAGCTAATGGTGTTATTGGTTTTTATGACAAATTTAATCACGAAAACAGTGAAGTCTTGGTTACTTGTAGAGGAGCAACTTGCGGAACAATTAATATTTCTGAGCCAAAATCGTGGGTTACTGGAAACGCAATGGTTGTAAGCCCTAAAAACGAAAATATCTTAACAAAAAAATATCTTGAAAATATTCTAAGAGACTCTGATTTATCTTATACCATTACAGGTACGGCTCAACCGCAAATCACAAGAACTACTTTATCACCCTTCCAAATCCCTCTCCCTCCCCTAAATATTCAAACCCAAATCGTAGCCGAAATTGAAAAAATAGAAAAAGACGGGCAAAAAGCCAAAAGTGAAATTGAAAAACTAAAAAACCAAATTAGCGAAATAGTGGCAAATGCTGGTGGAGAAGAGGTAAGGCTCGGGGATGTGACGGAAATTGTCAGAGGTGCTTCTCCCAGACCTATCAACGAATATATTACTCAAGAAAAAAATGGTATTAATTGGATTAAAATTGGTGATACTGAATTAGGTTCTAAATATGTAACTAAAACTAAACAAAAAATTACAATAGAAGGTGCAAAAAAATCAAGATTAGCTAAAATTGGAGATTTTATACTTTCTAATTCTATGAGTTTTGGAAGACCTTATATCATGCAAATTGAAGGTTGTATTCATGATGGATGGTTATTGTTAACTAAGTTTTCTGAAAAGATAAATAAGGATTATCTCTATAATTTATTATCTTCTAGCTTGGTTCAAGAAAGGTTTAAAGATGTTGTTGGCAGAGGAACATCAGTTGAAAATTTAAATATTGATAAAGTTTCAATTACTAAAATTCCTCTCCCACCCCTCACCACCCAACAAAAAATAGTCTCACAAATTCAGGAAATTGAACAAAAGATTGAAAGTTTGCAGGCAGTTTTGGACTCTGTGAAAAGACAGAAAGAAGCGGTTTCGAAAAGGTTTTTGTAAGTTTTAGAAAATAATTTTACCTTTATAGTTTTAAATACAAAATATTTGTGCATAAAAAATAAACTCTTGACAAAATCTAGGATTTGTAATTTGTTTGATTATTATATTAAGTTCATTATATGTCTTCTTACCTATTTCCAATTTTAATTTTACTCGGCTTAGTTTTAATCGTTGTTTTTGTCGGTATTTCTAGCTACAATACTTTGATTAGTCTAAAAAATAAAGTTCAAGAATCTGCCAGTGATATTGATGTGCAACTAAAAAGAAGGTATGATTTGATCCCAAATTTGGTTGAAACAGTCAAAGGCTCTAGTAATTTTGAAAGTTCCACTTTAGAAAATGTAGTCAAAGCCAGACAGCAAGCTATTGATATTTCAGGACTTACAAAAGAAAAAGCTGAAGCTGAAAATATGTTATCGGGTACTTTGAGACAATTATTTGCTTTGAGCGAAAATTATCCTACTCTAAGATCTAGCGAAAACTTTTTGGCTCTTCAAAATGAATTGACTAATACCGAAGATAGAATTTTGGCTTCTAGAAGATTTTATAATCAAACTGTTTCAGATTACAACACTACCCAAGATCAATTTCCTAGTTTATTCTTCAAATCTATGGCTGGTGCTAGCAAGGCTGAATTTTTTGAACTTGAAAATCCTACCGAAGAAAGAAAAAATCCGACTGTTAAATTTTAATTTACTACTTTATTTTAGTTTCTAAAAATGCTTGGTATTTACGATTCTGGACTTGGTGGAATTACAGTTTTGAACGAAATTTCTAATTTGATACCAGATATAAATTTTCAATACTTAGCAGATACAGAGATTTTGCCGCTCGGAGAAAAAACACCAGAATTTGTAAATGAAAGACTGCAAATAGCTTGTACTTTTTTGTTTAACAAAGGTTGTAATTTGGTAATTCTGGCTTGCAATACCGCCAGTGTAATAACTATTAGAAATTTACAACAAAATTGGCTACCAAAAAACTTTCCAAACAAACAGATTTTGAGTATAACTAAACCTTTTACAGAGCTTTTAGCTGATGAATTTGAATTTTTGAAATTAAAAAAAGGCTTACTTTTGGCTACTAAAGGAACTATTAACAGTGATTTTTATCAAACTGAATTTAATTCTCTTGGATTTAGTAATTTAAACTTTAAAGAAGTCAAAAATTTAGCAGCTGAGATTGAGATTTATATTTTAGAAAAAACTAAAAAGCCCGATACTTGGGGTAATGATTTATATTTTGGAGATAAATTTAGCACAGAAAATATTGATTTTAAAAAAGAAAATTTAGAGCAAAAAAAATATTTACAAACTATTCAAAAACTGGCTAAAGAAAATTCTAAAATTGATTATCTTGTTTTGGCTTGTACTCATTATCCAATTGTAAAAAAAGAATTTCAGGAGATTTTTAAGACAAATATAATTTATGACCCAAGTCTGGAAGTAGCCAAAAAATTACAGATTTATTTACAGAAACATCCCAAATATCACATTTATAAAGGTTTAAATACTTTTTGGATTACCAAAAAACCTAAAGATTTTCAAACTAAAGTAGCTTTATTATCAACTAATTTTGCTTTTTGTGACTTTTGTTTTTGCCAATTATCATAAAAAATAATTATAATTACAGTAACTGGAATAGATAAAATAGCTCCCAAAAGGCCAAGCAATTGTGATCCTATCATTATGGCGATTAATACTACCACAGGGTCTAAACCTACTGTTTCTTGCATAATTTTAGGAATTAGAAGATTAGATTCTATTTGCTGTACAATTAAAGTATAAATTACAGCTGCCAAAACTTGCCAAGGTTCTCCAGTAGCGATGGCGACGATAATCAAAGGAAAAAAAGCAATAGTAGGTCCAATAACTGGTAAAATGTCCATTATTCCAAAAATTACAGCTAACGGAAGAGCAAACTGAATACCGATAAGAGAAAAACCAACATAACAAAGAATCCCTACTGCAAACATAAGAGTCAGCTGACCTTGCATCCAAAAACCTAATTTATCTTCAGCTTGATTGATTAAATCGTTCATTTCTTCTTTGTAATTATTTGGCAT
>JBIIDY010000033.1:0-12428 GCA_044238065.1 Limisphaerales bacterium
AGCAAAATGTTAAATTACCAAATTTATCTGTAAATTACAAATAATAATGGAAAGTTTATATTTTCAAGCCGACTAAAAAAATGTAAAGACTTAGTAGGAATTGGCTATATTATTAGAGAAATTGAGGACAAACTTTTGGAAATGAGAATTTTACCAGAAGAAATTACTTTGTTCACGGCCAAAAACCCTGAAGATCGTTTTAGTAATTTACAAAAATTTTTGAATAATGGCTTTGGAGTGTTGATAGCAACTAGAGTTTTGAGTGGAAGTGTGGATGGCTTGCAGGGAAAAAAGGGTGTTCCGGGAAGTGCCGTAGATGAGGTTATTATTCTTAGTCCACCCCCAACTTACGCTGCTTTAAAACAATTGGAGGGAAGATTTGAAAGACCAAACGGAGAAGAGAATGCCCAAATTGACAAAGTAGTTCCAGAGGTTGTTATCAAATATGGGAATCTGGTGGTTTGTTTAGAAGAAATTATGGAGCAAATTATAGCTTACAGAGGTGGTATGTTGCAGGCTTTGGTTGGGTATGGGCAAAACTACGAATTTCAAGCTCCGCCAGATATAGAAAGTTTAGTTTCTTATTTTCAAAACTGGACTCACAGAGTTTTAACTGAAATTTCTGCCCAAAGCGAAGACCCTTTTATTTCATGCTCTAGCCAGGATTTTTCTCCGGAAGTGTCAATGCAAAATGGAGAAGTTCAACATGTCAAACAAATGCACAAACTTTTTAGTAGTTCTAAAATAGATTTATCAAAACTAAATCCAAAAGCTTGGGATGAATATCACGAAATAAGGAAAAAACATGAACAAAACTGGACAACAATTCCTCGTGAGTTTATTGCAAAATATTTATTTAAATTTTTGACAGACTTTCCTAAAGATAAGATTCCTCAAATTCTAGAATTAGGTTGCGGAACAGGTCTTGTTTGTGATGAAATTAAGCCAAACGGTTGGATAGAATTAGGAAGACAAAAAATTGATTATTTCGCTAATGATTTGTTTAAAGATTTTAAAAGTCCTCTTTCAGGTCAAGAATTGGCTATAAATGTGGAAAATCAACTGAAATTAGAAGAATTTAAACTGAAAAAGCCTAATTCTCCGAGAGAAAAACAAGCTACTTTAGAGCGTATTTCTGAGCTTAATACTGTGCGAAATAACTTAGGTACTGCGTCTCCAATTAATTTAAAACCTTTAGTCGGAGATTATCGTAAAGTTATAGAAGAGAATGAACCTGAATTTAATTCTTTGGATATAATTATGGCTTCACTTTCTTTTTATACTTGGGATCAAGACTTGCAACTAGAATTATTTGAAAAAATGGGTGACAAACTAAAGGTTGGTGGTCAAATTATCTTAGCTATTCCCAAAAGAATTTTGGAGCAGGAAAGTGAAAACTCAACTTTAGAAAACCCACAAATCAAAGCCGAGCAGTTAAAAGAAAATTTGGAAAGTGCTGGACTTACTGGACTTAGCCCACAAAAAACTTCACAAAAAACTTATTCTTTTAAGCAAATGAAAGGTTTTAGAACTTTGCCCGGCGGACAATTCGTAGTCATTACCTTTGAGAAAACACCTAAAACACGAAAATAAAAAAGTGCTGTAAATAGGATAAAAATATTTTTTTAAACTGCAAAACATTTACAAAACTGACAAATTTTTTAGTAAAAAAGCAAGTTACAAATTTACCTTTTTACTGATAAAAAATCTTCTTCTGTGCTAAATTTAAAAAGTTTCAATTTGGTGAAATTATTGATTTACAAGCCAAAAAGCAATTCCATAATTTGGGTGCCCACACTAATTTTATGAACAATTTTAATGGATTTATAAATTTTTGATAGTGGAATGAGTATATGAAAAAAATCTATTTTCCCAAAACTAAAAAATCACCACTAAGGATGAAATTTTTATTTTATTGGAAGTTTTACCTTGAACTACCTTGCTCGGCTTGCGACAATTTTTTCTTGGATATTGCGAGGAACTTCGTTGTAATGATCAAAAACCATGCTGGCACTAGCTCGTCCTTTAGTTAGCGAGCGGATGGTGGAAATGTAGCCAAACAAAGTCTCAATTGGAACATGGGCTTCAATTACGATATTTTGACCACGGGTATTGCTACCCAAAACTTGACCACGGCGAGAGTTCAAATCACCGATAATGTCTCCCATATTTTCGTTTGGACAAACTACCTCTACTTTCATAATAGGCTCCAAAAGGACTGGATTTGCTTTGAGAATTCCATCTTTCATCGCCATCACAGCGGCTTGTTTGAAAGAAAGCTCGTCAGAGTCAACATCGTGGTAAGATCCATCATAAACAGTCGCTTTAACGCCCAAAATTGGGTATCCAGCCAAAGCTCCGTTTTGCATAATTTCTTCACAACCTTTTTGAATTGAGCTGATATATTCTTTGGGGATAATACCACCAACAATTCCATTGACGAATTCAAAACCTTCCTGTTTTTCCAAAGGTTCAATTTTGAGCCAACAGTGTCCGTATTTTCCACGACCTCCAGATTGTTTGATATATTTACCTTCTGACTCTACACTGCCACGGATCGCTTCTTTATAAGCAACTTGAGGAGCTCCGACGTTAGTTTCCACCTTGTATTCTCGTTTCATACGATCCACGATAATTTCCAAGTGCAATTCTCCCATTCCAGACAAAATGGTTTGTCCAGTTTCTTCGTTACTGCTAATTCTCAAAGTTGGATCTTCAGCAACTAATTTACCAATCGCTATACCCATTCTTTCCTGATCTTGTTTGGTTTTTGGCTCAATTGCAAGGGAGATAACTGGCTCTGGGAAATTAATAGATTCCAACAAAAGTGCGTTGCCTTTGGTACAGAGTGTATCTCCGGTGCGAACATCTTTGAGGCCTACAAAAGCAGCAATATCACCAGCATAAACCTCTTCTACATCTTCCCTAAGGTTAGAGTGAAGTTGAACAATACGACCAGCTCTTTCAGTTTTGCGAGTTCTGGCGTTATAAAGCTCATCACCTTTGCGAACAACTCCAGAATAAACTCTAAAGAAAGTCAAAGTTCCAAATTGATCAGAAGCTAGTTTGAAAGCAAGGGCAGCAAATTTTCCAGCGTCATCAGCTTTAATTTCAATTTTTTGCTCTTCATCATCAATGTTGGTTGCAACAATGTTAGGCACATCCAAAGGTGAAGGTAAGTATTCACAAACGGCGTCCAAAAGAGGCTGAACTCCTTTATTTTTCAAAGCACTACCACAAAAAATTGGGTGTAATTTACATTCACAAGTTGCTTTACGGATAGCTTTTTTTAATTCCAAATCGCTAATTTCAGCTCCATCCAAGAATTTTTCCATAATAGCGTCATCGTTGTCAGCCACCTTTTCAATCAATTTAAGTTTGTATTCTTTGGCCAGTTCTACCATATCAGCTGGAATTGCTTCCTCACGAATATCTTTACCAATTTCATCATAATAAACACTGGCTTTTTGGGTAATAACATCAATAATTCCAATAAAACCTTCTTCTTTACCAATTGGGAGCTGCATTACGGCACCAAATGGAGTCAACCTTTCTTTGATAGAATTGACATCAAAATAAAAATCAGCCCCAGTTCTGTCTAGTTTATTGATAAAGCAAATACGAGGAACATTGTATTTTTCAGATTGTCGCCAAACAGTTTCAGATTGAGATTCAACCCCAGCAACTCCGTCAAAAACGGTTACCGCTCCGTCCAAAACACGCAAACTGCGTTCCACTTCAACTGTAAAATCAACGTGTCCGGGAGTGTCAATAATGTTAAATTTGGTAATTTTGTCAGCATCATCATAAACCCAGTCTGGAGCTTTCCAAGCACAAGTGGTTGCCGCCGCCGTGATAGTGATACCACGTTCTTTTTCTTGTTCCATCCAGTCCATAGTCGCACCTCCATCGTGAACCTCTCCGATTTTGTGAGTGCGTCCAGTGTAAAGTAAAATACGCTCTGAAGTTGTGGTTTTGCCAGCATCAATATGGGCGATAATACCAAAGTTACGGGTTTTGTGGAGTGGAGTGGAACGAGGCATACTTTTTGAGTTAGGGTTGAATATGGTATTTTGGAATTACTGTTAAAAAACTAAATGTTAAATTTTGATAAAACTTTTGAGAATTAACTTTTTTGAGATAGAAAATTATTTTCCTAGTTTGAGTAAATGAATAAATTAATCAAAAAGCTTTTGGCGATTTTTTGGTAAAAATTTGAAAAATTACTAATTGAAATTATTTTAGAAATCTTTTGAGGTTTTTTGGACTTTGGTAAAGCTTTTAAAAATTGATATTTTTGGAAACCTTAGATTTAGAAAAAACTAGCAGCTAAACCACAAGTTTAAATCAGGAAATTTATAAATTAAGCACCAATAACTTGCAAAATTAGTTCGCCACCAACTTTGTCTCTTTTAGCTTCAAAATTAGTCTTGATTCCGCCAGAAGTGGACAAAATATTCCAACCAATTCCGTTGACAATACGAGGTAAATCTGTGTATTGAACATAAATTCTTTGGCCTGGTTTGGAAACTCTAGTGATTTTTTTGATTTTGTCAAGATTGATTTGGATAACCAAAGTTCTTTCTTGATCTTCAAAACCAGTAAAGTAGCCCAATTTGACGAATTTTTTGCACAAGTTAAGCACAATTTTATTTTTTAAAACGATAACCGAATCACGATCTATCATGACGGCGTTGTTGACGCGAGCGACAAAATCACTAACTAAATCTTGCATTGACATAAATTTTTTGGATAATATAAATAAAAAGTGTAAAAATTTTTCAGATGTGGATAGCTTTACTATTATTCAGTTTTGGCTTATTTAGAATTTAGGTAACTCATATTCAGTCTGTTTATTGAGTTTTAGTCAGGAAAAAAAACAAAAAGATGAGTTTCTGATTATTTAGTCTTATTTTTAACCAAATTAGGGATAAATCAACCAAAAGATCGTTGTTGATTAGCTTAATTTGCAAAAACCATTCAATTCGCCTTTGAGAGCTAGTTCGCGAATACAGACGCGACACATATCAAAGTAACGGATATAACCTCTAACACGACCGCAGACTTTACAGCGGCGGATTTTACGAGTAGAGAATTTTGGTGTTTTGAGGGCTTTCATTATAAGTGCTTTACGTGCCATAGGCTATTTTGTAATTTTGCTAAAAGGAAAAGAAAGGTGGTTAAGAAGGCTGACATTATTTGGACTTTGGCTGGCAAATACGATGTTTATTTGGATACCAAAATTTAATTCAGTGTCAAAACCAACAGTTGGAAAAATCGCTGTATTGGCAATTCCTAAACTGTAACATGAGTAATTACTGTCAAAAGAGCTGCTACTGACACCACGAAAATCACGAATACGGGGAATAGAAATGTAAACCAAGTTGAAAAGGAAATCTTCCATTTTTTTGCCACGCAAGGTTACGACCGCACCAACAACTTCACCGCTACGGAGTTTGAAACCAGAGATGGATTTGCGAGTTGTGATAAGTTTGGGTTTTTGTCCGGTCATTTTGTTCAAGTACTCAACAATTTGTTGTTTTTGCTTGGTGTCAAAAAGTTTGCCGATACCTGCGTTAATACAGATTTTCTTAATTTTTGGCAAGGCAAAAGGATTGAGAGAGCTGAACTCTTTTTTGAGAGCGGTTAAAGCATTATCAAAATATTCTTGAGAGCTGAGATTGATGGGAGTATGTGTGGTTGCCATAATTAAAAAAGGCTAAAAAATAAAAAATCGTTGAAATTTAGAAAAAGTATTCAAAAAACTATGATTTTCCAAAATGACTTTCCTGTGTAAAATTTCAAATTTAGATTTTGGTCTAGTTGAAAATACAGTTTTTAAGATATAAAAAAATACAAAAATACGATAAATTAGGCATTTTCTAATTTCAAAGCTTCTGTTTCAGCTACCAAATTTTCACTTTTAGCAACTTTTGGCAAGATTTTTTTGGTGATTGTGCCACTAGTTGTCTGGAAAGTCCTCGTTTTTTTGCCGTTAACTTCTACGATTTTGACTCTTGATGGTTTGCCAGATTCGTCCAAAAGTGCCAAATTAGAAATATCTACAAAACGATCAACTTGGCTCATATTTCCAGCATATTTTTGACCTTGATAAACGGTGGATTTACGGTATTTGGTGATTTTTTTGATGGCGTCAACGCTAGCACGTGTTTTAGTTATACTTTTATTTTTACCTTTTGGGTAGATTTTGTGGATTACTTTGGTGACAACTCCGACCGTGCCTTTAAAATTGCCGGCTATAACTTTGACAGTGTCTCCAGATTGGATTTTTGCAATAGACATAATAAGATTGATTGTGGTAAGGCTTGAAAGTTTTTTGTTTTTTGTCAAGATTTTTTGATTTTGTTGTTTTTGTATAGAATTTTAGCCAAGTTTTAGAGCTTTGATAATTAGATTTTGATGTGAATTTTAGTTCTTGGTTTTGAGATGTTTAATAATTGAAATTTGAGACGATTTTTTATTCCAACTTAGAAATTATTTCCAAAAAATGCTTGCAATAAACAGAATTATAATTCCAAAAAAGTAAAGATTTCCACTGTTTTAAATTCTTAGATTTCCTAATTTTTTCGTCCAGTTTTGCTATCATTTTAGGCGAACTAAATTTTTTCAGAGAATTAACCAAAAAACCCCAACCAAAAGTACTTGTGCCATAATTATACTCCAAATACTTATCCAAAAGCCACCAAAAAAAATCTTCATCCAAAAAATCTTCAGATAAATATAAGACTGTATATTTAAAACTACGATATTTCTGAGAATGAAAAATAAGCCAATCTTTGACCGCTTTACTCATTTTTGGATATTTCCATTTAACCAAAATTTTGAGCGATGCTATTTGCAAATCTTCTCTTTTGTGATAAAAAAAGTCTCCAAAACCAATTCCAAATTTACTTTATTATACAGCAAAGAATTCAAAAAAATGGTAGCTTCTAGGTGATTTTTTGATAAATTCATATCCATAGTTTTATTTGGATTTCAAATAGTTTTGGGCTTTTTACTTTTTATATTTCTAAGCTTGTTTGAATTTTCTGTTTAGATATTTTTCCAAAAACTGGAATAACTGACTAAATTCACATTCTGGAAATTACTAAAAATTTGCTGATCTTGGACCCTCCAGCCGCCGTCCAAAATAAAATCAACTTTCGGATTATTTTTTACCATTTCAACAGCTTTATTTTTGGTTTCCACAGTCATAATTTGCCCAGAAAGTCCAGCTTTGACCGTCATTAACAAAAATTTTTTTGGAGTTTTTTTGGGATTCCCTAGGGTTTCATCCAAATTTTCAATTTCGTTTTCAAGCTCCTTTGCATCTTCCCAATCACCCAGATCTAGCCACTGGAACGTTGCCAAATTTGGTTTCTCAAAAGTAAAAAGTTTGGTCATTTTGGACGGGACAAAAAGCTGAATTTGCCAATTTTGTGGAATCTTAAACTGCTGCCAAAAGTTGAAAGCATCTTGCCAATCTTCATTTTCGCCCATCAAATGAACTGTTAAATTTAATTTCTGATTTCTCATTTTCTTTTCAAAAATACTAAAAACTGAATCTAAACCCAAACTTTTCATCACAAAGCGATCTTTAGCGAATTGTTCAAGGACAAAATCTAAATGTAAAGACCAAGTTTTTTTGACTTTTTTATCATCTTTTCCCAGAATTTCCCCAGAATTTTTTTCAAAACTATTTTCCGCAAGTTCCAAATTTTCTATTTTTTCTGTGATTTCTACGTTTTGTGATTTTTTTTCTAAATTAACAATCTTTTGAAATTTATCATAATTGACTAGAATTTTATCAATTTTTTGCTCTAAAGATTCAGCAGAATATTCCAAAAAAGATGGTAGGATCATATAAATTATTAGTTTAAGAGTTTGTTTTCATCATTTTCAAAATCTTTGTTTTTATTATTAATTTCATCATCACTAAACTTTTTATTATTAGAATCATGAATAAATGACTTTTCAAAAATCTCTTCCAAGAGATACTGTCCAGTTATTCTAAAAAAGATCATTAATACTATAATTATCAAAAAAGTAATAAATAAAAAATGTAATATATTCAAATCAAAAAATTTATTTTCAACTAGTATTTTTGGAAAAAGTCCCAACAATTCATCTTTCTTACCTAAAAACAATCCAATTAAACCAACCAACCAAAAAATTATAGATAAAATTAGAAATGGTTTTAATCCTTGTAAAATTTTATTAAACCAAATTATTTTATTAATATTATTCTCAATAGTTTTATACTCATTCATAATTTTTGCAAGTGATTTTAATCCCAATTTATTCTTATAGCCAATACTATTTGGGTCTAAAACACGCTCTATTTGAGGTAATAAATATGTACTATAAATTTTTTCACTAACTATTAGAAGTTCTTGTAGCTTTTTGTAATCAATTATAATAAACCATGAATTAGTTTTATTTATTGCATCCAAAATTTCTGTCAATGATTGAGGCATTTAAAAATTAAATATTGAATTTATGTGCTATTATAGATTTGGCTAAATAGTTGCTATAATCAGCATTTTCATAAACTTTCTTTAAAAGAATCCCAGTATCTAGTTTTCCAAGAGCACTGATTTCTTTTACCCATTTCAAAAAAGTGCTATTATCTTTTAATTTAATATATTTTTCTTTTAATTTTTTTATTAATTCATTTTGTACCTCATATGTAGTCAAAAAACCATTTTTTTTAATTATGATTTCATTTTCTCTTTTAAATCGACCATTGACTAGTTTTACCAAATCAACAGAAAACGGTCCAAAATTATTTGGTTCAAACTCAAATTCTTCATTTCTATAAACTCCACTTTCTTTTAGTTCTTGAAATTGCGGTAGGTTTTTTTGAGCTAAAAACACTATTTTCTGTAATCTTATATTTGATTTAAAAACTTTAGGATCTCCTTCTGAGCAAAACCAAAAAATGATCCTGACTAAATCAAGATTATCAAGAGTTGGATTATTAGAATTATCCATAATTTTTTTATTTAACTGGCGGAAGTGGTAGGATTCGAACCCACGAGGCTTTCACCTGACTGTTTTCAAGACAGTTGCACTAGACCACTATGCGACACTTCCAGCTCAAAATTCTTAATCAAATTTAGTCAAAAATTTACAAAAAAACTGTGGACAAAAAATCTAAAATAGTCAAGTTTTTATTTTCTCCAAATTCAAAAAGAGCTTTATTTCGGCTTAAATATGGTGTAAAATGGTTGGAAATAAAGAGTGCAAAAAATAGGATAGTATATTTTGACACAGCTTCATTATCCAAAATCTCCAAAAATTACACTACTAATTTTAAGGTATTTTCGCAATTATACTTGGACATCTTCAGAAAAATTTATTCTAAGGTTATCCCCAAATCTAATTCTGACAGTGAAATTTCAGTTTTCTTGAAATTAGTGCTTTGTGGAAAGTTTTTTTGGAAAAAAATTTATTAAAATAAATGTAACTAAATAATTTAAAAATATTGCCGTTCAGGGCGAAAAAAGTAAGTAAAATTAAAACTTTTGGCTGTCTCAAAAATACACTTAAAACTAGTTTCAAAAAAATTCCTTGACAAATTTTGAAAAAGTGTTTTAGTAATTGGCGACTTAATTTTGACTGCAATTTTTAGGTATAAAAACCAAAGCCCGGTACCGACTTTTGCCTATTATATCTTGTTTTGCTTTTCAACTTTTTGTCACTTTTTATCTTTTTTTTAAAAACTTTGGTATGGGTTGGTAATTTTTTTTCGCAAAATTCTTAATGTTTTTTTAACCTTTTTTACAAAATGTTTTATGCAACCACAATAAAACGCCAACAGTTCTCAATAATAATTACTCCTTTTTAGGGGGTTTTATTTTTTACTAGACTGAATTTTATTAATCATCCCAAAATGATATATATCATTATTTTCAATTTTAGCAGAAATTACATTAAGACGGAAAATTTCCTCAGTTATATCTTCATTAATATAAGCTGACTGGTAGCGAATTTTGAGAAAGACATCTTTTTTGAAAGTGATATTTTTGAGTTTTGCCTCGTTAGTTTTGTAGAATAATTTATGAGCACTTTTGTCCAAATAGCTAACATTAGAATAAACCGTTTTATCGTTGCGAAAATCTAAATCAGTTGAAAGCCATAGTTCCAGATCTTTTGCAAGTCCGTTACCGATATTAACAATTCCAAAAATTAGCTGATTTTTACTAATATCATAAACCTTCATTTTCCAGCCAGAGACTTCCTCTCCATCCTCAATTTTGGGGACAATTTCCAAAAGTTCAAAAATGTTACGACCGTTATTTTCCCCTCGTAAAAAGTAAGCATCCTCAATACTTTCTGGCACAATTACAGCTTTGTTTGAGAGTTTGGCGATGTCCATTTGTTCTTTTTCATATTGTTTTTTGTAGGCGGTGTCCACCATATTTATCAAAAAGCCCAAAACACCAACCATCGAGGCCAAAGTGGCGAAAAAAAGCGTCCAGTCGTTGCGGAAAATTTTATCAAAAATCTGAATCCAGCGATATTGAAAAAAAGCCATCGTTTGGTTGGCACCCAGCACAAAAATAAAGGCAAAGACAGTTCCGAAGACGATTTTTTGCCAGTTTTTTACCAAAAATTTCCACAAATTAACTTGATTCATATTGATAATTTTTTGAATTAATAAATTTGATTTTGAATAGCTTTTCTAGGTTTTTTGAATTTTTAGAAGTGTTTTATTTTTTGGAATTCTTGGCAAGGTTTCGGACAATTTCTAAGATATTTTGCTGATTTATAGGCATTTCCTCGCTGCCGACTTGGTAAAACTTCAGGACACTTTCTGGATCAATAATAAAAACTGCGGGATAATGGTTGCCATTTCTCTCTGAATAAACATTGTAGTCTTTACCCATTTGATGCTCGCCAATATCAGCCAAAAGTGGAAAAGTCAACTTTAGTTCCTCGCTCCAAACAAGGTGCGAATTGGTGGAATCTGTGGAAATACCCAAAACTTGAATATTTTCAGTGTGGAAATTTGCTAAATTTTCTTGGAACTGTTTTAACACATTTGCCGAATTGATGGTAAAATTATTGGAATAAAAATACAGAACTAGCCATTTTTGACCTAAATCTGGCAAAGAATAAAGTTTAGTATGATTTTGACAAACTCCCAAAAGAGAAAAATTCGGGGCAGGTCGGTTGATTTTGACGAGGCTATAAAGAGACATTTTAGTTTTTTATTTAAATTATTCGGTTTTTATTAAAATTATTTGTCGGGGGATTGGTTTTTGCGTTTTATTTTTGCGTTTTATCTTTAAAATAATTAAAAAAACTTATTTGGTAAACCCTTATAAAATAGTTTAGACCAGTTATCTTTTTTGGTCAATTCTTTTTGGTTAACTGTGTTAAATTCTGTGTTAAATTTTCTCATAAAATTAATTTTTGAGTTACAAGTTTTTGACAAGAAATTAAATTTTGTGGTATTTTAGATTTAGGATTTTTTAGTCATTTTCGCCTTTTGGAATTTTGAATTTTTTATTTCCACTTTTCCCGTTTTATCCATAAAATATGCAGAAAATTTGGAACTTTTTTGGTTTGGCACTCCTGTCTAGTTTGATGTTTTTTCTGGGCTATCGGCTAGCAGTGGTGGACAATTATAACCTTTTGCAAAACAATGTAACAACTAAAGCAACCAATGGATTTATACAGAATTCTCTGACTAGCATTTCTACGCGGCCGATTTTTGGAATTTTGGAAGGACAGAAAAAAACATATGGAACCCTTTGGCTAAAAGAAATTGATGACGGAGAAAAAATTAAAACTGAAATCCGATTACAAATTGACAATATTCCCCTCAAAATGACCAAACCAAGCACCCAAGAAATACGAGATACTCCCCAAAACTTTGATTTACTAATTCCCAAAAAATGTTGTGGCGGACTAGATTTTGATTACGGCCCAAAACTTGGCGATGTCAGAGTCCAGATTCAAGGTGGCAGTGGTAGTGTGGATTTTTCTTATGTTTTTGAAGCCAAACTGATCAGTAGCGAATATGATAAAGTAGTTTTGAACAGTGAATTGGCTAATTTTTTTCAGGTAATCAAAGAAGATACCCGTGATTGGCCAAAACTGGCAACCGAAAAACCAGCGCCTTATTTCTGGGCAAATTTGTAATTTTTTTTTAAAGAGTAATTTTCATATCAATTTTAAAGTTGTAATTTCCAATTTTTATTTCATTTCATAGAGCAGCTTTTACAGTTCCATTTTTACAGTTCAGTTTTATTAAAATTTTTTAAAGCGGCAAGTATTCCGCTACAACCCCACACTTTCATTCCGTTTCAAGCCAATTTGGAAAACCAGTTTTGCTAAAAAGTAGAGAATCATGCACCAAAAAAGTCCACCGAGAAAA
Source organism: Limisphaerales bacterium (assembly GCA_044238065.1). GTDB lineage: Bacteria > Patescibacteriota > JACMRA01 > JACMRA01 > JACMRA01 > JBIIDY01. The sequence goes on from JBIIDY010000033.1 coordinate 12,389, forward strand.
ACCAAAAAAGTTTCATTTGCATTGTATTTTCCAAGATAAA
>JBIIDY010000146.1:0-3484 GCA_044238065.1 Limisphaerales bacterium
CGATTATTCTGTTGATTTTATAGAGAATTTATGTATCCAAATTAACTGTATGAGTGTAAAGGTTTAATAGGGATTGGCTATACCATAATTTTGAGAAATAAAGTTCTAGAAAAATTTTGAGGTTCAGAAAATATCTGTAATTTCAAAAAGTTTTTTCAAAAGTGAGCTAAAATTGATTTTGGGAAAGTGGGTTTTTATGACGAAATTATTTTTTTGGGAAAAATTGACGAGGGAAATATGGTTAAATTGTGAAATCAGAATTAGGAAAGATGTTTAATAATTGAATGAAAAATTTGAAAAAATAAATTAAAGAGTCAAGCCTCAAAAGTTTCTCAAAAATAATCTAAAAAACTAAAAAACTACTTTCCAAGATGAAATTTCCAGAATTTAAAAGTACTAAAATAGAAATAAAAAAAACTTTTTCCTTTTGCGGTTTTTCACAAAAAATATTGAAATGTAAAAAAATAAAACTTTTATGATTATTAGGACTTTTCTTAATTTCTAAATTAGTTTTTATCTCAAAATTTATATTTGGAATCAAGTTTAAAAATATCTTTGGAATTAGTTTTGAGAATTTTTTTAAAAGTAAAGAGTTGAAAATTGGGGAAAAGTAGCTTTTGAGATTTATCCAAGCCATGACTTTGGATTTAAAGCAAAAAAGATAAAGAAAATGTGAACAAGCCGATTCTAGTCAGTATAAAATATATAATTCCAAGCGAAATTTATTCAACAAACTAGGCTTTTTTTGGTAATAAATGTCCGACAACTTGCTCAAATTCTTCGTATTCTATGACTTCTTTTTCAATCAAATATTCTGCTAAACGGTGTAAGTCTTTCAGGTTTTTTTCCAAAATTTGACGACATTCGGTGTAGCATTTTTGTAAAATAATAGAAACCTCGGTATCAATTTTGCGAGCTGAATCTTCACTGTAATTTGGCTTATCCATCATGTCTTTGCCAAGAAAACTCATCCCCTTACCTTCCTCAAAAGAAATTGGCCCAAGTGTGGTCATTCCGTAACGAGTTGCCATATTCCTTGCGATTTGAGTAGCTTTCTCCAAGTCATTACTAGCTCCAGTACTAACCTCTCCAAAAATAATTTCTTCAGCTACATAACCACCAAAAAGTGAGGTAATATCAGCCAAGAATTGACTTTTTTTACGAGTAATTGCATCGTTTTCTCCCTCAGCGGCAAAAGTGTAACCGGCAGCCCTGCCACGAGGAATAATGGTGATTTTTTGGACTTTGTTACATCCAGGTAAAACTGTTTGAATAATAGCGTGTCCTGCTTCGTGATAAGCGGTGAGTTTTTTCTGTTCTTCGGTGATAACTTTGGAAACCAGGCTAGAACCTAAAATGGCTTTTTCAACACCTTCACGAACATGAAGATTGGTTATTTGGGGAGATTTTTCTCGTACAGCCAAAATTGCCGCTTCGTTCAAAACATTCATAAGGTCAGCACCACTAAAACCGGCAGTTCGTTTCGCGATAATAGACAAATCTACATCAGGAGCAAAGTTTTTACCTTTGGCGTGGATTTTAAGAATTGCTTCACGCTCTTTACGATCAGGACTGGTGACGGTGACTTGGCGATCAAAACGACCCGGACGAAGAAGGGCTGGATCCAAAACATCAGGGCGATTGGTAGCACCAATTAAAATCACGTAATCAGTAGATTCAAAACCGTCCAATTCTACCAAAATCTGATTTAAAGTTTGTTCTCTTTCGTCGTTACCACCACCGACACCGGCACCACGCTGGCGACCTACCGCATCTATTTCGTCAATAAAAATGACACAGGGAGCTTTGGCTTTGGCTTGTTTGAATAAATCACGGACACGGCTTGCCCCAACCCCCACGAACATTTCCACAAACTCAGAGCCTGATACGTACATAAACGGTACTTCAGCCTCCCCAGCAATCGCCCTAGCCATCAAGGTTTTGCCGTTGCCGGGCGTTCCAACCAAAAGCACTCCTTTAGGAATTTTTGCACCCATTTTGTTGTATTCAGCAGGTCTCTTGAGAAAATCAACCACTTCCAAAAGTTCAGTTTTTGCCTCTTCGTTGCCAGCTACATCAGCAAAAGTAATTTTTTTCTTGTTATTTTCATCATAAAATTTGCTACGAGTGTTGCCAAAACTAATAGATCGGTTGTTGGCGTCAGTCAATTTGCGAACCAAAAATAATCCAATTACTGCGGTGATTCCGACAAAAAACAAAGTTGGCAACCACTCATTACTCAACACGTTACTATACCAACTTGGCTCTCTTTGCTTGTAGATTACTTCGCCAGTGCCAGTACCAATTTTGACATCTTCACCAAGGCTGGTTTTGATAGTTTCTAGTGGGGATGAGCCAAAGCCGGAATCTACAGTCGGGAAAATTTCTGTTTTGACTTTATCACGATTTAGATATTTGTCTGGGTTTTGTTTGATAATTTCAGGATTTGTTGCCACTTCGTTTTTAACCTCTTCTGGGATTTCATAGATTTTAACCGCAAATTTGGTTTTATTTTCCAAAAGCTCAATCTCGCTAACTTTGCCCTGCCTGATTAGAGTAATAAGCGACGAAAAAGTATTTTTATTCTGAACTTGCTCTTCTTTTGGACTATTGCCACTAAAAAAAATCCCTAAAATAACCAGCATTAAGACCAAACTAACGATATTTAGAATAATTTGAGTATTAAAATTTTTAGGCTTTGGTTTGTTTTCTTTGGCTTTTTCTATTTCTACCAAGATGTTTTGGATTTTTTCATTTTCTGAAACTTTTTCTGGAATTTTACTTTCACTAAGGTTTTCGCTTATAACTTCTTTTTTTTCCAGTTCTTGAGGATCGATTTCTTGGCCTGATTTTTCAGGTATTTTTCCAGTTGATTTTACAGGTGCTTTGGGTGAAATTTTCTTTTTTGGATTTTTTTCCTCGGTTATATTTTCCTCGGCCATAATTTCAATGATATTTTTATTTTTTGCCAAATCTGCCTCGCTAACTGGTTTAAAATTAGCAAGTTTTGGAGTTTTGGAGACTTTTTTTGGGGTAGCTGTCGGATTTGATTTTTCGTTGGACATAGTTATTTTATTTCCAGTTTTTTTAATGGTTTTATTGTTTTCGCTGGTTGAATTTTCCAGTGTAGTTTTATCGGTATTTTTAGACATATTGTGTAATTATCTTATTTTAAATTTTTACCTTGATTTTGTCAAATTTTTATTTGAAAGCTGAAATTCCTAAACTAAAAGTATTAAAAAAAACCAAAACCGAAATTATTTTTATACTCAAACCCACATTAGCTTCCACTCGGTAATTTGAAAAACTGAAATCTATACAAGTTGGTAAGAATTTGGGCATAAACAAGCCAAGGTGTTATAGCCAATTCCTATTAGACCTTTACAAAAAATAAAATATTTTCTACAATTTTGGTATGTCCCACTACAGCAACGATTTGAGGTTAAAAGTCATTACTTTTTTCAAACAAAATAGCTCAAATAAA
>JBIIDY010000147.1:0-3481 GCA_044238065.1 Limisphaerales bacterium
TGGCACGAATTGAAGCAAAGGCTGAGAAGTTTTTACGATTATTCTGTTGATTTTATAGAGAATTTATGTATCCAAATTAACTGTATGAGTGTAAAGGTTTAATAGGGATTGGCTATACAGTCTATTTTCTACTCAAAATTCTACTCAAAATTAGTCTTAAGCTTTTCCCAAAATTGATTAAAAAAATTATAAACTGGTATTTTACTGGCTTAAAAACTAGATCAAACGGGCCAAAAAAAGTCCGAAGTTTCCCACGATAGCCATTTTTAAACTCACCGTATCCAGAGCCGCTTTCCCAGCCACCCATATCATAAAACTGGCAATTTTCCACAGTAGCCATTTCCAGAGCTTTCATTTGCAGGAGGTATTGAGTGTGATTTTTGAGAGAATTTGTGGAGTTGCCACCAAGTAAATATGTCAAAGTCCCGTCTAAAATAATTCCCAAAAAAACTGATTCTACAGTTTCATTTTTAGCAAATTTATCAGAATTTAGAGCTGAATTTTCGCTTACCTGTTGAGCTGAAATTTGGTTTGAAATTTGGGATAAGTTTAATTCTTGGGTTGAGTTTAAAGCTAAAACTTCGCTTGTTTCAATTCTTTTTATGATAATTACACGGCTAAAGTCCTGATCAAAAAGTTGTCGTAAATAATTTTTACTTTGAGTTGGGAAGTTTTGCCTGGTCGCCGTTTCTGTGTGTAGTTGATAAAATTCTTCAAAGACTTGGTCAGTTTTATCAGTAATAATCACATATTTGCCCTTTTGGTAATCTTTCAAAATTTTGCGACTGTAGCGGCGAACTCGCTCGTTAAAACTTTGCCATAAAATTGCATTTTGTTCATAAAAATTTGCCAAATTATCAGCCAAATTATCCATCAGTTTTTTTCCACCATTTTCAAAACCATCGTCAAAATTATTTCTAAATTCATTTTTCTTACTTTTTTCCAGCTCGTCTTTTAAGGAAATTAATTGTTTTTGGTGAGTTTGTTTTGGTATTTCTTTTAGATTTGAATTTGTTGGTAAATTTTTGTCTGTTGTGTTTGACTGAAATTGTTCAAGATTAATAGTTGTTGCTTGTAAATACTGAATTTTTTTGGAAGACTGATAAATTTTAATATCACTTTGAGTTATTTTTTGCCAAGATTTTTGGAGGTTTTTCAGCATTTTTTGATGAGTTTTTTTGAGTTCCAAATCAAGATCAAAATCTAGTAAATCTGGACTCTTTGGTTCAAAAAGAGTGAGATCCACCGCTGGACAAACGAATTCTAAACCGTCCAAATCAAAATCAATCTTGATAAAATCTATTTTTTGCTTGCCATTTTTGGTTTTTTGAAGAAAGTGAATGAATTCCAACCACTGATTTTGCGACTGAAATCTGGCTTTGGGAATATACCAAAATTTGCCTATTACAAAGCGAGAAATTTGCCACGGATACTCATAAATCTCGATATTTTGCCAAGTGATAATTTGGTGATTTGCCCCGCTGGCTCCAGCCCAAAAAGCCGTCCATTCTAGGTTTTGACAAAAATAAATTGGATGATTCAGTTTCATTTAAGTTTCGGTTTTATGAGTGTTATAAAAGTTAGCCTTTCTATTTTGGCTTTACCAATTAAGTATTTTATTTTTAACTTGCTTAGACAATTATTTTTCGCTCATAATTTCTTCTTTTTCTGTGCTAACCAAATCATTTTCCCAGTTTTTTTCAGTTTCTAAAAGAGAATTTTCTTCATTTTTTCCCAGTTTGCTTTTGGCTTCCAAGTTTTCCAATTCGTCTATTCCATTTTCTTCAGTTTGGTCTGTTTGATTTTCAGGGTTTTGGGTTATTTTTTCGTTTTCGGCTTTTTCGGTAATTAGCTTGATTTGGGCAATTTGCGGTAATTTTTTGGTAATTATTTTTTTTAGTAAAATGTCAACCAAACTTTCTGCTTCTAAAAGATAGATTTTATCAACAAAAGTAAATTGTAAAAAGTCTTTTTTGGTGTTTTTGGGAGGTTTTTGAATGTTTTCCGCCAAGTCTGCTGGCAACAAATAAATAAATTTTGGACTGCAAATTATTTGGTAATTTTTTTCAAAATCTTTTTGGTGCTTTTGGATAATTTTGGTTGAGATTTCTTGTAATATCTGGGGCAATAATTTTTCAATTTGAGGCTTATAATCTTGTTTTAATTTGGAAAGAAAATTTTCTTCCTCTTGATTAAAAAGCAATAATCCCTGCTTATGTCCCGTGCTTTTTCGCCGCTGGGAATTGAGAAATCTGATAGTTTGCTCGTGTTTCCAAAGCCCTTGTGCCGAATTTAATTTGGCGTTTTTTAGCTCGTTGCGTAGTTCTTCTTTTTCCTTTTTGAGAATGTCTATTTGCTGGATCAAATCATTAATTTCGGTTAAAGTCTGAAAATTTGCCATATAAAAAATCGTAAATTTAAAGTTTCATTTTATTATTTGCTAATGATTCCAATCAGTATTTTTATTTTTTTAAGTTAGTTTTAATTGGTGGTCCCCGCGCGACTTGAACGCACAACCTTTTCCTTAGGACGGAACTGCTCTATCCAATTGAGCTAGAGAACCAAAAATAAACTTGCGGTTAAACCTTTAAACAAACCCTAAATAAAAATTACAAACTTGTCAAAGAAAATCCAAAAGCTCGCAGAAATTGCTAAAAAATCAAAGCCAAATCACCAAAAAAATCAATTTTTGACTAAACCAAAAAAATCAACTAAATTATAAATTACCAATATCAAAATTCTTATTCTTACCAAATTATCAATAAAAGAGAAATTTCAACCAAAAAATAAAACTTTTGTAATTCTAAGTCAAACTTACAAAACAAACTGGAAAAAATCAAAAAATCAAAACTAAAAAATCAAAAAATTTCCAACCCTAAACAAAAATATATGCCAACTCAAACTAAACTTGTCAAATTTCAAACTATTTCAAAGACAAAAAATACCAAAAAATCACCACAAAGTCTAAATCCAAATTTTAAACTAACATCCGCTATCAAACTTATCAAAAAGCAACTAGCGAAAAATCAAAAAAATCTTTTAGAAAACCCAGAAAATTTTGTCAAAACAAACAAGATGACTGAAGCTAATCCAAATTCAAAAAACCTCGTGCCTGCTCCAAAAGTAAGTAAAAATCAAGAAATTAAGGGTTTTAACCAAACGGAATTTATTCTCAAATGGAGCAAATTTACTAATGGCGTCGCCCAAAAACACCAGCAAGTCACCAGTCAAAACTATCCAAATTATCAAATAAACTGCATTACCAACGGCGTCCACTTGCCAACTTGGGTCAGTCCATATCTCAAAAAAGTTTTTGATAAATATCTGGCAGGCTGGGAAAATGATAATTTTTTGTTAAAAATGGCGGAAATGATCCCTTTGGCAGAGATTCAAGACGCCCAAAAACTAGCTCAAAAAGACTTTTTCAAATATGTCAAACAAGAAACTGGACTGGACTTTGACCCGAAAGTGATGACCATTG
>JBIIDY010000148.1:0-3465 GCA_044238065.1 Limisphaerales bacterium
TTATTTGAGTTGTTTTGTTTGAAAAAAGTAATGACTTTTAACCTCAAATCGTTGCTATAGCGAGACATATTTAAACTGTAGAAAATATTTTACTTTTTGTAAAGGTTTAATAGGGATTGGCTATATATGTTTATTTGGGGTTAAGTATATCTGTTTAAACAGAGAGTAACTTGACAAGAAACAGGGTTTTTGTTTTGTTTAAAGTGTTTTTTCCAAACTTTAGCTTTTGTGTTTTGAGTTAAGACTTGACAGAAATCGTCAAATTTTTCATTTACCAAAATCACGAAAAGTATTTTTTAACAAAATAATAAATTTTAACAATTTTTATGAAATCTTTTATCGCTGAATTTAAGGAATTTGCTATCAAAGGGGATGTGATGGATCTGGCAGTTGGGGTAATTATCGGCTCGGCGTTTGGCAAAATTGTAACTTCTTTGGTGTCCGATGTGATAATGCCTCCGATTGGTTTTTTGGTTGGCGGTGTCAATTTTCGAGACCTCGCTTGGACAATGAAGAATGCAACTGGCGATCAGCCTGCTTTGAAACTGAATTATGGGAATTTTTTGCAAACTTTATTTGACTTTACAATCGTCGCCTTGGTAATTTTTGTAATGGTAAGGATTATTAATAGGTTGAAAAGAGTTCAAGAAGTGGAACAAAAAGTTGAAGAAATTATTGAAATAGCTGAAACTGTGAGTAAAGAAGAGATACTTTTGACGGAAATTCGTGATATTTTGAAAACTAAATAAAAATGAAATTTTGGGGGTAGAGCTAATTTAATAAAAAATCTAAGTAAATAATCAATTTAAAACCTTTTTGTGGAGTGATTTTTCGCCACGGGTTTTTGAACCTCTTTTTGATAATTTAGCTTTGACAATTTAGCAAAATTGTTTCCCAGTTTATGGGGTTTTTATTTTTAGAAAGTATCTATAAATTGATTTTTAGTTCGCAAACTTGAATAGTGAATTGATTTGGCAAATTGATTTGAAATTACTTGAATTTTATAACAAAATTTTCCAGCCCACCCAAAACACCTCACAATTCTATGAAAAACTACCTAATTATTGATGTTTCCTATCTAATGTACCGATCTTATTTTGCTTATCCAAATTTGGTTTATCAGCAAATGCCGGTCGGAGCTTTTTTTGGTTTCATCAAAACAGTTTTGGCTTTGGTTGGGGAATTTAAGCCAGATGAGTTGATTTTTGCCAACGATACCAGTAGTCCTACATGGAGACACACCGCCCAGACCGATTACAAAGCGGGGCGAAAACCGATGGAGGAAAAAATGAAAAGTCAAATTCCACTAATCAAAGATTGGTGCCGCGTGGTCAGTTCTAATTATTTGGTTCTGAAGGGTTTGGAGGCGGATGATCTGATCGCAAGCTCGGTGATAAATTTGCAAAATTCACTACAACATATCCAAGCTTCTCACCAAGAAATAACCATTTCTCAAACTGAAGAATTTAGGGAAAACCTAGGGAATCAAGACAAAATTATAGAAAATAAAATGGCGAAAAATATAGAAGCGAAACTGGTAAAAGACTTTAATAAAATGACGAATTTTTTGGATTTTAGAGCAATTTATTCCCAAGAAATAACTCGTGAAATAACAGAAGAAAAAACTAATTTGACAATTTTGACTACAGAAAGCGTAGAAATTACAAAAAAGGTGGCAGAAAATTTTGAAAAAGAGATAGTGAAAATCGTAGAAAAAAAACCTATTTTGGAGAATTTTGAGACTGGGAAAATTTTTATTTTTTCAAAGGATCGTGATTTATTTCAGCTTTTAGTTTTTGAAAATGTCTTTTTCGTGGATGTTAATAAAGGAATTTTGGAAAGTTTTGGACACAGTGATTTTGAAAAAAAGTACCAACTACGACCAGATCAATGGCTTTGTTACAAAACTTTGGTGGGAGATGCGGGCGATAATCTTGCAGGAGTTGCGGGAATTGGCCCCAAAACAGCAACTAGTATTTTACAGATTTTTGACTCGGTGGATAATTTTCTAAATTTTACAAACGAAGGTGTGGCCCAAATTAAGGATAAAAAAATTCAAGCAGAAGCAGCAAAACTCTTGAAATGGCAAAAAATTATTGAGCCTGAAAAAATCAACCAAATTCGGGAACTTTCTTCACTTTGTTGGATTGATTTAAAGTTGGAAAATAATGGTTTTGACCTGAATAAAGGCATTCCAGATATGACCAAATGCGGTTTTAATTCCCTAATCACCACTCTAAAGAAAATGGGGAAAAATACGGAAAACCAAACAGAAGATAAAACTGAAAATCAAGATATGGAAAGTCTTTTTTGAAAAGCTAGTTTTGGGAAAGTTTAGCTTAAAATTCAACACAAAATTCCCCCAGTCTTTGGTTCACTCGGTAGTGGAGTAATCTACAACAAAAAGTGGATTTGTTTATTTTTATTTTTAAGTACCTGTTCTAATTCTCCAAAATTCCCCTCTTGTCTATTTCTGTAAGAAATGTGTTGAGCACAGTGATGTCTATTTTCTCTCAAGAAAATTGGTTGAACAGAGTTATGAGGGGTGGCAAAACAAAGTTTTGACGGGGGTGCTTTTTTTATACATTAGCTTTAAATCAATATTTAATTTTTTGAGATAAAATATTTCGGAATGACTCTAAACAGTGAAAGAAAATGAAAATCTAAATCACGAAATTAAAAAATGATGAAAAATAGCTTAAAAATAAGAGCAAAACCTAAATCTTGACAAACTACCAAAAAGAAATAAATTTTAAAAAAAACTTATGCCAAATCAAAAACCAAGCCAAGTTATAGAATTTGTGGAGTCTCTTATGGAGATTGAGAATTTGAGTTTTGACGGATTTTTTGCGAACTGGCCAAGAAAGCCAAAAACGGACTTGAAAGAAATTTTAAAAAATAGCAGTCATTTTGTAGTTGCCAAAAAAGATAGACGAGCTGTAGGTTTTATCTATTGTTTGAGCGATAATATGATTTCGGCATACATTCCACTTTTAGAGGTTTTGCCAGAATTTCAGGGGCAAGGTATTGGCAAAAAATTACTTCAAAAAATCCTAAAAAAATTGGCAAATATGTATATGGTGGATGTTATTTGCGACGAAGATTTGAACTCATTTTATCAAAAAGAAGGTTTTCAAAAATATAACGGCTGTATCATTAGAAATAGAGATAAGCTCTGATTTTAGCCATTTTTAAGAAGTTTTTTGTAAATTGTCACCATTTTTGTTTTTCAAATCAATTTTAACAATAGTTTTAGCGAAATTGTTTTCTATTGTGATGATCGACAAAGTATCTATTTTGCAGTTTATGACTAAGTTTTTTTCATTAAAATCATTGCAAATTTTTTGAATCATGTCAGAATTTGAGTTGGATCCAATAGTTATATGGGGAGTGAAAGTGTAATTTTTGTTTATACACTTTTGAAGTAAATTACTATGAAGTAAATTGTAAAGCTCTGTAATTTGG
>JBIIDY010000149.1:0-3459 GCA_044238065.1 Limisphaerales bacterium
TATTATCTAGTAGATACAGAAATAGGAGAAAAAGATGGTGTTTAAGAGTAAACCTAATAGCTGGGTTGTATAATTTTGAGTTAGGGGTTGTAGGGTTGTAGTAGTGCAAGAGGTCTATTGACTCTTTTCCAACCAATTACGAAACCCAAAAAACCAAGGAAATCACAAATATCTTGGGTGAACTCAAAATCCTTGATCCTGCTTGTGGTTCGGGGGCTTTTCCGATGGGAGTATTACAAAAACTGACCGATTTGAAACATATTTTAGAACCTGAAAAATCACTTTACGAAATTAAATTACAAATTCTGCAAAATAGTATTTATGGGGTTGATCTACTTCCAATCGCTGTAGAAATTAGTCGTCTTCGTTGCTGGCTGTCATTGGTCGTGGATGAAGATAAAAAAGACCCAAAACCACTACCCAATCTGGAATTTAAGTTTGTCTGTGCCAATAGTTTGGTGGGGATTAAGCACCTTGATAATGCCCTTGGACAAGAGGAAATAGAAAAAAAGCAAAAAGAATTAGCAGATTTTAGACTGCAAACCTTCCAGCCTGCTCAAAACAAACAGGAATTAGCCCAAAAATGGCAAGTTTTAACCAAAGAACTTTTTGAAGCTCAAATTAACAGTGGTTTTTATGACAAAGAAAATTCAACCGATTTGACCACTTGGAATCCATTTGAAAATAAACCAGCCGAGTTTTTTGATCCCCAGTGGATGTTTGGCGAAACGGGTTTTGATTTGGTAATTGGCAATCCGCCGTATGTTCAGCTACAAAAAGATGGTGGAATATTGGGTAAGCAATTTGAAAAATCAGGCTTTGAAACCTTTGCTAAAACTGGTGATTTGTATCAACTTTTTTATGAAAAATCTGTTGATTTATTGAGCAAAAACGGCATTTCTTGTTTTATCACTTCCAATAAATGGATGCGAGCAGGCTACGGCGAAAAACTCCGCAAATTCTTTTTAACTCAAACCAAACCGCTTATTCTCTTTGATCTCGGCGGCGATGTGTTTGAAAGTGCCACAGTTGACTCCAACATTTTAATTTGTCAGAAGAAGTAAAAAATTTAAATATATGAATAAAAAAACTCACAAAATACACCGTTTTATAGATGAAGCTGGAGATTGTACATTTTTTGGTAAAGGTAAAGAAGTTATTTTAGGCAAAGACGGTGTTAGTCTAAGTTTTATCCTTGGAATGGTAAAAATCAACCAAGATTTAGGAGATATTAGGCAAAAAATTGATCAAAAATCCTTAGAAATTGAGAATAGTAATTTTTACAAAAAAGTCCCCAGTGTGCAAAAACGAATTCAAAAATATGGTAAATTTATTTTTCATGCCAAAGATGATATTCCAGAAATTAGGAAAGAATTTTTTGATTTACTCTTAAATTTTGATTTTAGCTTGCAAGCGGTAGTAGGTAAAAAAATACCCAGTCTTTTTGTTCGCAAACATAATTCCAGCGAAACTGAGTTTTATGCAGATTTATTATCTCATTTACTTAAAGATAAATTTAATGGTGAAAAATTGGTTTTAAACATTGCTCAAAGAGGAAAATCTACTAACGAAATTAACTTGCAATTAGCGATTGAAAAAGCACAAACTAGATACCTTCAAAAAAATACTTTACCAGGAAAAGCTTTTGTATTTCATGGAGATGCGGTAGAAAAGTCTAACAATCACCAAATAGTTTTTAATGTTCAACCATACAATAAAGAGCCACTACTAAGTATTGCCGACTACACACTTTGGGCTGTACAAAGGGTTTTTCAAACTGGGGAAACGAGGTTTTATGATTACTTAATTGATAAAATTAGATTGGTGATTGACCTTTATGATTATCAAGACCCACATAAACCAAAATGGTATAATTATTACAATAAAAATAACCCCTTAACAGAGGAAAATAAAATAAGCCCATCTAGTAGCTAAGTAGGATACCCTACGACGGCATGAAGCCGGAATTCACTATAAGACAGGCTGTAATTAACTTAAATTATAAAATATTTTTTTATACTTGTCAAGTACCAAGCCATCTAAAACAATTTTAACCAACCTTTTATGCTCATTGCTACTCTCAAAAACACCAAAGCCAAAAATGTAGATTTGCAGGAATATTTTGCCAAAAACTCACTCCAAATTGACCCGCTGGAATATTTTGATATTACTGGAAAAAATGGCTGGTTTCTGGGATCCAAAGCTGAATTTAAACTCAAACAAAAAATTGAACAAAACGGCAAACCACTCAAAGACTGGGATGTGAAAATCAATTATGGAATTAAAACAGGTCTTAACGAAGCCTTTATTATTGATGAAAACAAGAAAAATGAGCTAATTGCTAAAGATCCAAAATCTGCCGAAATCATCAAACCAATTTTAAGGGGTAGAGATATAAAACGGTATGGTTATGAATTTGCGAATTTGTATGTGATAAATACTCATAATGGGTGTGTAGAGGAGACTCCCAGTCTCCATAATGGAAAGCAGGGGCTTTCCTCTACCAAAATCCCGCCAATCAACATCAACAATTATCCAGCTATCAAAGAACATTTGGACAGTTTTGAACCAGCTCTTTCCAAAAGATCGGATAAAGGTGTAACTCCTTATAATTTACGAAATTGTGCTTATTTAGATGAATTTGAAAAGGAAAAGGTGGTGTGGGGTCAATTTCAAGATGGATCAGAATACTCTCTTTCTCCAAAAGGTTTTACTTTATCTAGTAATGAATATATGCTATGTGGTGATTATAACAGGAAATTCTTCTTGGGATTATTAAATTCTAAAATCGTTACTTATTATTTAAGTATGGTATCAAACAGTCTTGGTGAAAGTTCAAACATTTTTCAGAAATCAATCTTTGAAACAATCCCCATCCCAACCCTAAACACCCCAGAAAAACAGCAAATTGCAGGGCAAATTGAGCTTTTGGTGGAGGAGCTTTTGGCGGTTAAGAATTTACCCCTTACTAAGGGGTCAAACTCGCAGAGTTTGGGGGTTAATAACATAGAACCCCAGTCTGCTACGCAGACAGCCCCTTTAAAAGGGGCAATGGACACCACCAGCTTAGAAGCTAAAATTGACGAGTTGATATTTGAATTGTATGGGTTGACGAGCGAGGAAATCTCTGTAATCAAGAAATAAAACTTAACTTGACAATTTGTTATAATTTGTGCTATAATGTGGTTATAAATTATAAAAAATATATGGCTGTAACAACTATAAGTAGATTAAACCTCGTTGTAGATAATAAACTCAAGGAAATTCTTGCTTATTTTAAGGTAAAATACCCCTTGCTTACCGATGTTGATTTGATAAAAATGGCGGTTTCAGGTTTTTATACCAACGAAATCAATAACTTGCCAATTCAAAATTTTAATCAAAGTCAAGATAAAAGCCTTTTAAAGTCAATCCAAAGTAAATCCGCGAACCAACCAGTTTTTGATAACACCGCAGATT
>JBIIDY010000034.1:0-12196 GCA_044238065.1 Limisphaerales bacterium
TTAATTATTTTAGGTTTCATAAGACTTTTATGCCGAAGATTAACAGGTGGTTGTAGCCTAAAATGGGTTAAGCGAGAGATTTAGGACAGGTTCTTATTTCTAGAATCATTTTCTCCGCATTTTCTCTCCTTGTTTGAGGACTGCTTACCCAGTGTCCGTAGTTATTTATTATCGCAAACTTTTGACCACTCATCTCAAAAATTGCAGCTAAACCTCCATAACAAGTATGTCCATCTTTACCAATTATTTGATATTTTTCAGGTAAAAATTATTTATTCTAGGTATTTAAAATTCTTGGAATTCACCATTGCAGGATTGAAAAGAGTAGCATTGTAAAATTTGAGAGTTTTTCCATTCTTGTCTTTTTCTTCTATAATTTGAATAGCAACAAAAGAGTACCATTCTTTTAAAGCAAACATACATTCTTCTGGAACCATTTGCAAAGTGACTACCGGTACCCCATTTTGAAATTACTCGTTTATGAATTCTTCCCACATTTCAGTTTTTGTCTGTATTTGTTCATACATTAAATTTTTATATTTTTCTCCAGCAAAATTAACACTGACAATTTCTAAAGTTTCCGGATTGAAAGTTTCCCCAAGAGTTTCATTGTTTGGTGGTGTTAAAGAGTGGATATATTAAAACGGGACATGTATTTTACTAGTTGAGATATCAAAAATTTCAAAATATCTTGGTTCTCTGGGCAGAAATTCATTAGAAGTGTTATCTTCGCAACGCAAACGCAAAAAAGCCCGTTCGGTTTCTATCCTTGTAAACTTGGGAGTTTTTTCAGATAATTCTTTTTCATCTATTATGTGCATGTGCTGATTTAAGTTTGTTTTTAATCCTTCCATATTAGATTTGATTATTAGATTTGTCAACGGTTTTGATTTGAAATATGTTCTAGTAAAGCACAGTTTTTGAAGTTCGTCAAATTTGATTTTAGTCAGTTATTTCAGCCAAAAGTCGTGCCAAAGCTGCCGTGGCGAGTCGTAGTTTGTGATAATCCACCAGACAAAATGACAGCAAAATGGAATTGCCAAAAAAAATAAAACCTCTTCCATCGGTAAATTCGCAAGATAAATTCCCAAAATAAAATCAGGGTTGAATTGCCAGTGTCCGTAAAGGGTTGCAAAATAATCCCAAACTAAAAAAGGAATTGCCGAAACGGTCAAGGAAATTAGCAAAATTTTCCAGTTTTCTCGAAGTTTAATTTTTGGATGGAACAAAAAAAATCCCAAAGGTAAGCTGACGCAAAGAAATAAAACTAACAGATATTCCCAATTTTGCAAACTGTTTGCGGTAAGATTTTGACCAAGGAAAATCATAAAATTCTGGAAACACTTTTTAAAATGTTAAACCGTTTTTTCTATTTTTTCATTTTTCTGATTTAGAATTTTTTCGTTGTGATCTAAAATATCTTTATAAAAAAAGTAGTGAACCATTGACATTACGATAGAAGGTATCATCCAAACCATTGTAAATACCAAAGAAGTTGTATACATATTTTCGTCAACAGTCACAAAGAATTTAAAGACAGAAATAATGTTACGAAGTTAGAAAAACGCCAAACCTACAATCAAAAAGTTATAAGAATTGGTTATAATTTCATTTTTTTTGATACTACGATCAATGCCTAAAATAAGGAAAATTAAGGACATTCCAGTAATAAAACTTATCAATATTCCAGCAGCGTCAAACCAATAACCCTGAGATAAATTTGGTATCGTTCCAAAGGACGAATTAGATGAATTTGGCGTATAAGCAAGTAAAATCAAGCCGTCAATAAAAGTCCAAAAAACAACCCATTTGACTAGAAATTTCGGGTAAGATTCGATCATAAAATATTTTGAAAAAAGTAAAGTTTGGAAAAATGAAAAAACCTAAATTAAATAAATTTTTGTGTTGATTTCTAATTTAAAAGCTAATTTTTGTATATTTTTCTTAAAAAAGTTTAGAAAGCGAGGGTAGATTTTGCTAAATTATCAAAAACCCGACCAATTAAAATATGCCCATTTGATACAAAATCAAAAAAAGATTTATTTTTTCTTGTCAAATTTTTTGAGATGTTAAAAAGGAAATGAAAAGCAGTTTTTAATTACATTTCAGGCTCTTATTTTTTTAGATAACCTTCAGCTATGGCTTCTTGAGTATTGACAAAACAAGCACTTGGAGATTGTCCGATCGGGAGACTCTCTTTGATAATTTTATTCCCAAAATAATCTATCCAACCAATCACTGGTTGATTCCCTGGACACTGATTTTGCTCCTTTTGACTGATGCTTTCGTCCGTATTAGCACCCAAAACCTGGGCTTGTGGGATTTCCAAAGATTTCCTCAAAACCGCACCGTCGTCAATAGTTGTGCGAGTTAGGGAGACTGGAAACATCACAAAAGTGGCGAAAGTTACCGCGAAAGTTATAGGTAACGCCAAAAACTTAATCACTGTTTTATTCAATCTCATATTATTTTTTATTTTTGTTTAAAAATCTGGAAAAGCTGGAATAAACCACCTCAACTTTATTTTTTTTACCATTTTTTTGTAGTTATTTTTGAACCGAAATTAGTATATCTTAGGAAAATCTTTTTGACAAATTGAAGACAAAGTTGAAACTGGAGAAATTTTGGAAAACTTAAAATTCCTTGTCAGTAAATTAATTTTTTTTGGACGTTCGCCAAATTTTAGAAAAATAAAAGTGTTCAAATTAATAAGAAAATAATTCCAATCAAGAACTTGAAAAATAAGTAATCAAAATAAACCCACTTTTAAAGAAATTACCTAGTTTGCTTTCAGTATCCAAAACTGGATATTTGCCTAGTTTTTCAAGGTTTTTCACATCACACTTGGGAATTTTCCTTACTAAAAGAAAGCTTTTGATTTAATTTTTAGCTTTTATTTCAGTTGTTTCCAATTGTTCCCCAAAAGTCTGAGCTACAAAAATCGTCGGATAATCGTTCAATTTGCCAAAAACCACACCAACCCCAGTTTCGCTGACATTCGGGTTGAGGATATTTTCACGATGACTAGGCGATTTCATCCAAGAACGCACCATAGTCGGCACATCATCAAAGCCGTTTGCCAAATTTTCCCCAGCCACTTTGTAGTTGTAGCCAGTTTCCTTGATAAAATGCGACCACTTTTTGCCGTCCACAGGCGACACATGGGAAAAGTAGTTGTTTTTATTCATATCAAGGGCTTTGTTTTGGGCGGCTTTGTTGAGTTTTTCGTTGATAATCAGCGGAGGTAAATCAAACTTAATACGCTCTTGGTTGACCGCAGCGATGACCATTTGATCGTTATAACTGCTGGCTTTGGCCTCTTTTTGGAGGTTGCTGTTTTGGAACAAGAAAAATATAAAAACCGCAAAAGTCAAAAAACAGGTGATTCCTGCAAGAATAATTGACCATAAATTTTTGAGTTTAGACATTATTATTTTGTTTTAATTTTTGTTTAAAATGCTTTAGCAGTTGCCCCTAAAATTTCTCCAGCCGTTCGGGTTTTGTCTTTGAATTGACTTGATAAAATTTGAGTATTTGTCTTTTTTTAGCCTTTTGTCCGGTTTTTAACTAAGATTAAAAGTAGTATAATTCATATTTTTTATTTTGACAAGTTATTTTATTTTGGAACTTAAATTAATCCTTTTGAGCCAATTCGCGGAAGTTTTTTTGAAAAATTTGGAGTTGAATTCGTGCGATGGAATTTTGATAGTAATCTTCCGTGTCATTACGAATGAGTGTAACGAATGGGTAACCAAAGGAAACAGAGGCTAACGAAGCAATCTTTTAAACTTCCTGTTTGACTTTACTAGATTTTAGATCACTTCATTTCATTCGTGATGACACCTTGTAGCTTGTTTATACCCAAATTATTACCAACTTACATGGATTTTAGTTTTTCAAAATTACCAAGCACAAGTCAATGTTGGTTTGGGTATAGAACTTGGATTTATAAAAAGTTAGACAGTTATTATAAAAGTTGCGATTTACGTTTGACAAAAAAAGCTATACTAATTTTTATTATTGTCATAAGTCACAACACGAACTAGTCAATAAAATTCTGGCATTTTTTAGATTTAATCAAATTTTATCATCTGTATTTTCTCACTCATTTTATATTTTTTTTATGGTTCAAACTAATTTTTCAAGTCTTAATAATCAAGTTAACCACATCGTTGAAATCGGTGGTTTTGTCAATTCAGTTCGGGATCATGGCGGGCTAATTTTTATTGACCTTAGGAGTCAAAGTGATCTAGTCCAGTGTGTCATAAATCCTGAAAATAACCAAGAAATTTTTGATTTGGCACAAACTATCGGCAGCGAATCCGTACTCAAAGTCTCGGGTAAAGTAGCCAGCCGTGAACCAAAATTAATCAACCCCAAAATCATCAGTGGCAAAATTGAAATTATCGTGGAAAAGCTAGAAATTGTCGCCAAAGCTAATGTTTTACCGTTTGAAATTGACGGGCAAAATGTAGCTAATGAAGAGCTTCGCCTCAAATATCGCTACCTTGACCTTCGCCGAAACAAACTCAAAGAAATGTTGACCACCAAATCCAAGCTTTTTTTGGCAGTTCGCAACTGGTTTGATTCCCAAAATTTTGTAGAAGTTCAAACGCCGATTTTGGCTAATTCATCACCCGAAGGAGCAAGGGACTTTTTGATTCCAAGCAGGCTTCACCCGGGGCATTTTTACGCTTTGCCACAGGCTCCCCAGCAGTTCAAACAGCTTTTGATGGTGGCAGGTTTTAACCGCTATTTCCAGATTGCACCATGTTTCCGTGATGAAGATCCTCGGGCAGACAGGCATCCGGGAGACTTTTATCAGATTGACGCCGAGATGGCTTGGAGCGATCAAGATGATATTTACGATTTTAATTGGCAATTTATTCAGGAGGTTTTGACCAAATTTACAACCAAAAAATTAGACCCAGAATTTACCAAAATTCGTTACGATGACGGCATGGATTGGTTTGGTAGTGATAAACCAGATTTGCGGATTAAAAATTCTAATTCTCAAAAAACAACGCCAAATCAAGACATTGAACGGTTTAATTTTCTTCTGGAAAAAGCCAAAAATGATAAGATAGATCAGATCGTTTGTTCTACTATTTTTACAAATGGAGAAGATGAGTTGTTTGTTGCTAAAAGGCATTTGAATAGCACATTGGGAGCTGGAAAATATGAATTTGTTGGTGGAAAAATGGAGAAAGACGAGACTTTTTGGCAAACTTTGGAGCGAGAATTGAAAGAAGAAACTGATTTGAATTTGGTGGAAATTGTGGACTATTTGCCAGTGGATAAGGATTTTAGTTTGAATGAGAAAAATTATCGGGTTTTGTATTTTTATGTCCGAGTTAGCGGTCAAATTAAACTTAATAAAGAACATTTAGATTACAAGTTTATCGCTTCCAGTGAGGATTTGAAAGCAGAAGAAAATCACGAAGGTGAGGCAAAAATTAGTCAAGTTTTGAGTTTGATTAAAGTCTTGAACGACGAAAAAATAGAAAAAAACATGATGCAAGACAAAAACTGGATTAAGCAAGACTGGGATATTTCCACCCTCCAAATTGAAACAGAAAGATTGATTCTCAAGCCAGTAAGTTTGGACTACGCCGAGGATATTTTCAGGGAATTTACGCCAGAGGTAACTCAAAATTTACTAACTCAACCTACTGGGAATTTTGAAGACACCAGAAAATTTATCCTTAAGAACCAAGAAAAAATGCAGCAAAAAATGGGTATTCAAATGGTTATTCTAAATAAAAATGGAGAGTTTTTGGGAATTACAAGTCTCAATAACATAGGCAAACCTGAATTACTTCCTAGTATTTGGCTCAAAACGACGGCACAAAATCAAGGTTTTGGTAATGAAGCCTTTACAGCAATGTTTGAGTGGGCTAAAAAACATTTTAATTTTGAATATATTGCATATGGAGTTTTTGAAGGCAACGAAAGAAGTTTTAAAATTGCCAAAAAGCTTGGTGGAAAATTCGTTTTAGATTTTGAAATGCCTATAAAAGATGGTAGAATTGTCAAGGTTTTAGAATATCACATTCCAAATCCTGGCTACGAAAAGCCTATCCAAACTCAAGACAAAAACTGGATAATTGACAATCTTGGCTGGCTAGATACCAAACATATTTTTAGAAATAGTGGTTTTAAGGCTTTTGCGGATTTGTGTGAGCCAGCTTTTGATAAAGATCATATTTTAAAAACAAATGAATATACAATTTCTTTGCTTAACGAACAAAATCAAGATGTAATTGAAAAATTAGCAAATATTCATCTAAAATACTTACCAAATGATGTTTCTGACGAGGCGAAAGAATATACTGTTAAAAATTTTTCTAATATAGTTTTAAAAAATAATAGACTTGGTCAAAAAGCTCCCGCATTAAATCTAGGCATAAAAAATCAGCTTGGTGAAATAATCTGTGTAGTTAACATTGTTTTGGATAAGGAAATACCCTCTGCTTTTAATAACAAAGGAATACCATGTCCTTTTATTGGCTTTAATAATTTAGAAAAAAATCCTTTTAATTTTGAAAAACTTGTGGAGTTTATAAGATTGACAATTGAGTGGAGTAATTGGTTAAACTTTCCAAATTTTTATTTTGGAGGTAATATTCATAATGAAGCATCATTAGATCAGATTTTTCAAAATTTACCATTTGAGTTTATTTTAGAAAAAAAACAATTTAATCATAACGAAATACATTCAGAAGTTGAAATTGCAAAGATAAAAAATCCTAATTACCAACCCTCAAATTCCCGAGTACAAGCTCTTGTTGTCAAAAACGCCGTGGATAAATTCACCCGCTCCGATTTGGATAAAATTCAGGAACTGGGACGCAGTTTTGGTTTGCCTGGCTTGGCTTATATGCAGTATGAAGCTGGAAATGGTACTATTTCAAAAACTTCTCCCAAACCCAAAATTCTTTTTGCTACTACCAACGATCACAAAATTCGTCTTTTTGATATTGCTTGGAAAAATAGCGGTTTGAACGAACATTTTGAGCTAATTACTCTCAACGATTTACCCAAAATGGATATTGGACATGTTGAGGAAAACTCTGGAAGTTTCACTGGCGACGCCCTTCTCAAAGCCCAAGCCTACGCCAAAGCCTACAATTTGCCAACAATTTCTCAAGATCGTGGCTTTCTGTTTGACGCTCTCAACTGGCCCGGCACGGATAGCAAAAAAGTCTTTACTTTGGACGAAACTCACGAATTTAAGAAAGGTAAATGGGATATTGTCAAAGACGAATATTTTGAAAGGGCTAAAGAAATTTTGGCTAAAATTGATGGCTTGGATAGGTCAATGTCGGTAATTCAAGGCTTGGCGATTTGTTTGCCAACTGGAGAAAGTTTGAGTGATGAATTTATCACTAAAGGTCAGGCAAGTATGGAATGTAAGGTTTCAATTTCTGGAGCTGGCGGCATGTACGATTGGTTTTTTGTGCCAAATGGTTTGACTCACACTATTACAGAATTTCAAACTCGTGAGGAGCAAGACAATTTTGTAGCCAAAGAGATGTATCCAATCACTGACGGAATTGTAAAGTTTCTCAAAGAAAAAGTCAAAGCAGAAATTGATAAAAAGCCTTTATTACCTGTCAAATCCCCAATTCTCAAGTTTTTGGACGAAGATAAACAACTGGAAATTCAAAACTATTTGGGGGCAGAGGCTGGTGATTTGGTACTATTCGTCGCTCATAGTGATAAAAATCTAGTTCACAAAGCCCAAAATGCCATTCGCAAACATATCGCTCAAAAGTTAGATTTAATTGACAATAATTCGCTTAAATTCGCTTGGGTTTATGATTTTCCATTTTTTGAAGAAACTGATGACGGCAAAATTGACTTTGCTCACAACCCGTTTGGCATTTTCCAAAACTGGGAAGGTTTGGCTCATTTGGAGACTTTGCAAAAAGCTCGTGCTGAAAATAGGCTTTTGGAACTGCGGGCAATTCAGTATGACATAGCTTGTAACGGCTACGAAGTCCTATCTGGTGGACGACGCAATAATATCCCGGAGTGCCTGATGGAAGGCTTTAAACTGGTTGGCTACACCGAGGAGGAAGTCAAAGAAAAATTTGGCCATATGATGGAAGCCTACAGCTATGGCGCACCGACTCATGCTGGTTTTGCTTGGGGAATTGACCGCTTGTTTATGGTTTTGGTAGATGAAGACAATATTCGCGAAACGATTGCTTTTCCTAAAAACGGCTCTGGAATGGACTTGATGATGAATAGCCCAAGTACTGTGCGAGAGAGTCAATTGAAGGAGTTGAGTATTAAAAATATTTAAATTCGTAAAAAATTATGCTAATAAAAACTCTCAAACTAAAAAACTTCAAACGTTTTGCTGATTTGGAAATTAATTTAGATCCTGAAAATACCGGCAATTTACCAAAATTAGTTTTACTAATTGGAGCTAATGGCAGCGGTAAAAGTAGTATTTTTGATGGGTTTCAAATTGCTAAGTATCAGATTAATAAAGCTACTAAACCTGTAATTTTTGGTAAGGCAATTAGTGTGAAATATCTTGTAAAAAACTATACCAATGGGAAATTTGAAATTACTATCAATAAGGAAAAGGTTGAGGAAGGTTCAATTAAATATAATTTTTATGGCTTGACAGCGTTTAGATATATTCCCCAGATTACCAAATCGCAAATTGGAGGTCAACAAGTCAATCCGTATAAACTTTTTATAGAAGAAGAAAAAGACAAATTTGACCAAAATATTGACATTCTTTTTAACAAACTTCTTGGCTCTCTTTCGGACAATAATAACGATTTTGCTCAAGATTTTATACACAAAATGCAAACAGGTTTTGTTAATATATTTGGCAGTAGTGACACCAGTCTTAATTTTAAAAAGTATGAGTCGCCGATAATTGGAATATCTCCAGTTAGATTTATTTTTGCCAAAGGAAATAGCCTTGATATTGATTATTCTTGTCTTTCTGCTGGTGAAAAAATGATTTTTATAATTTTATTTGATCTTTATCTGAATGTTTCTAATCTCATAGACACCATAATTTATTTAGACGAATTAGATTCTCACCTCAACACAAGTTTGCAAAAAAACTTACTTCAAGAAATTACCGAAAATTGGATTCCTGATGGCTGCCAGCTTTGGACGGCTTCGCATAGTTTGGGTTTTATTGAATACGCTCGTGACTACGAAAAAGGAGTTATTATTGATTTGGACAATTTGGATTTTGATATTCCACAAGTCTTGATTCCAGTGGATAAAAATGATCCGAACAAAAGATATTTAGACATAGCTTTGGGCGATACTTTGTTAAAAACTTTAATGACCGAAGTGGAAAGCAAATATCAAGATTATGTCTTGACTTTTTCGGAAGGACAAAATTTGGATTTTTTAGAGCTGGCTAGATCAATTCTGACTCCTGATTTAAAAATTAAATTCCTTGATGGCGGTGGTAAAACCAATTTATCCAGTATTTATAAGGCTTTTACCAATTCCAAAACTAGACACTTTTTTATTTTTGATTGTGACGCACGAGACGAATTTGAAAAATGTAACAGCTCCAAAAATCTATCTAAAGCTATTTTGATACCAAAAATTGTCGAAAATGTTAATCAGCCAAATGGAATTGAAAATTTGTTTGAACCAAGTTTTTTTGACTTTCAGGCTAATTATTATAAAACTTACACCAAAGATGGCAAACAAATCAAAGAACTAAACAAAAAATTATTTTACGAATTTATACTAAATAGAAATAACCCAGCGGATTTTGCTAATTTTAAGCCTATTTTTGAACAAATTTCTCAAATCTTAGAACAAATTAATCTTTAAATTTCAGTACTTTTTAAGTTACACTTTTTTACCAAACACTCCTATTTTGGTTTTAGCTTCCAGATCTATTAAATCTACTACCTTGACTGGAAAAATTTAATTATTTTTTTACCAAAATGAAACTGATTACACTTTTGGGGCCAACTTGTAGCGGAAAATCTCAAATGTCCGTAGAAATTGCCAAATTTTACCAAAAAAATGGTGAAAAAGCGGTGATTGTTAATTGTGATTCTCGCCAAATTTATCGTGATTTGAATCTAGGAACTGCCAAAATTGACGGCAAATGGCAAAAAACTGAACTGTTTGATTTTGGAGAATGGACTGAAAAACAAGCTGGAAATTTG
This sequence comes from Limisphaerales bacterium, assembly GCA_044238065.1. Classification (GTDB taxonomy): domain Bacteria; phylum Patescibacteriota; class JACMRA01; order JACMRA01; family JACMRA01; genus JBIIDY01. The sequence goes on from JBIIDY010000034.1 coordinate 10,176, forward strand.
ACAAAAAATTGGAATGAAAAAAATAAGAGTATTTTTGAAAATGGTGAAAATTATCAAGTGAAAGAAGGCTTAGAGAAAGAGAAAATAGTAAAGGAAGATTTGAATATGGGTTTTGACGGTTTAGAAAATTCTTTTTTGGTTGAAAGTTTGGCGAGTAAAATGGTCTATTTTTGGCAAGAAATTCCACATTTTTTGATTGACTTTGTTCCAACTGACGTCAATTATAATTTGGTGGATTTTGTTCAGGATTGGCAGATTTTGATTGAATTTTTAGGGCAAAATGATGTAAAAGTGGTGATTTTGACTGGCGGAACTGGGTTGTGGGCACGGGCGATTAACCAAAAATATGATTTTGGCATTATCAAAGAAGAGTTTCAAACGGTTTGGCAAGAACTAAAAAAACTTTTGGAGCAAGAAAATTTGGAGAATTTACAAAAAAGATATTTAGAAATGTTGGCTGGAACTGAAACCCAGAAACTCAATGAGTCAGATTTTCAAAACCCGATTCGCCTGATTAATTGGATACTTAGAAGGACAGGACAGGAGCAAAATTGGGTTATAAAATTGACTTATCCAGAATTTGAAAGTCAGCAGGTTTTTGCGATTAAAACGGAAAATGATAAGTTGAAATCAAAAATAAAACTGGGAATTGAAAGTAGGATTGAATCGGGGCTTTTGGCAGAAGTAAGAGATTTGTTACCAAAACTTGGGAAAGAAAAACTGTGGAATTTGGGCTTGGAATACCGCCAAACTATGCTTTTTTTGGAGGCTGAACTTGCCAATTCGGGAAACAATGAGGCAAGCGTGGTTGAAAGTGGAACCGCAAATGAGAGTGAGGCAATTTGGAAACAAAATTTAATTCAAGAAAACTGGCAATACGCTCGGCGACAAAAAATTTGGCTGGCAAAACAAGATCTAATTTGGGTGGAAAATTTGGCAGAATTACTGGGTTATTTGTAGTTTTTGGGGGGGGGGAAAGGTTCCCATGCTTGTCAATTGTGAATTATTGAGGTATTTTTTTAGAAAAAATTATGTTTATAAGTGCTTTTTTAGAAAAGTTGAATAAAATTAACACCCTCGCCACCAGACACCCCAGCCCCAAGCGTGGTCGTCGATTTGCCAGCCGAGTTTTTGGATTTCGGTGCGGATTTCATCGGCTTTTTGGTAGTTTTTTTCAAGTTTAGCTTTTTGTCTTTTTGTGCCTAAGTTTATAATTTCTGAAATATCCTTGTAACTAAAAAACAATTGAAGACGGAGTAAATGTTTGTCAAAATCGGCAACTAAATCAATCTCCTCATAAAAAATACTTTTTTCAACTTGTGTTTGGTTGACCTTATCCGTTACAAATTGATTATATTTTTCAATAAACTCAGCAAAATTTAAGTTATTAATTAATAAACGGATCCAGATATTTTTGTTTTCACTGACATCTTTTCCTTCAAACCTATCAATTTTGTCAGAATAAATAAACGATTCAATCTTCGCCGCTTCCTTTCTCATTCCCCAAAGCCTCATCTGACTTTGCCAGAGCTTTTCCCAAGTAAAGTTTAGCTGTTGGCTATAATGATGCTCAAATAACATTAGACGGTAAGCTAGGGGGTCAAAACTAAATTTGTCCCAGTCCATTTCCTCCTTTTTAGAAATTAGCTTCAATTCCAAATATTTTTTTATAATTTGCTCTTTCAGTTCCTTACTAAACTCGTGAATTGGTGGATTTTGGAAACTATAAAAACCGGTATCCTCGTATTTACCACTGACCAAATAAACATTACCGAGACTTTTACTCATTTTTTTGTTATCAACCAGCACAAATTTATTGTGAACCCAAGTTTTGGATAAATTAAACCCTAGAGCTTCGGATTGGATAATTTCGTTTTTGTGATGAATATCAATGTGGTCTTCCCCGCCGGTGTGAATGTCTATTTCGTAACCGTCATAATTTATATTTTCCAATTCACTAAATCTATGTTTCCCGCTAATCTCACTAATCATACAGACACATTCGCTGTGCCAGCCGGGGC
>JBIIDY010000035.1:0-12132 GCA_044238065.1 Limisphaerales bacterium
GGAAATTGAGCTAAAACCTGAACTGGAACTTTGGGAAGTAGGTGAGATTTGGCTGGAATTTGAAACAGAGCTGGGATTTGTGGAATTTTGAGCTGATCCCTGTTTGGAGTTATTTTGAGAAATGGCAAAAAAAGTCCCACCCAGAATTAGCGAAATAACAGACAAGGTTATAATTATAATGTAGTTTTTGGAGATTTTGGGCATACTTTGGTTAGGGTTTTTAATTGAGATTCAAATAAGATAATGGTGTCAAAAGCCAATCTCCTTACTAAAAGTTCTAAGGTTTCTTTTTGAAAAGGGCGTAATCGGCTATAAAGAAGGCAAGTGCTGACAAAATTCCCAAAATACCGTATTGTAACAAAGCGCTAGGGTTGAGATTCAGAGATTTACCACCATCCATATTCAGCTTGAAAACATCGTATAAAACATTAAAAATGGTAAAAATAGCCCCGCCAAGAAAATAGTAAAAAATGTTCATAATAAAGAGTTTGACTTAAAATGTTAAATTGAGTTTGAAAAACAAGGCTAAATTTTAGCAAAATGAATTGACACTAAACAAATTTTAATTTCTTGTCAAAAAAAGATTAAGTTTCAAAACTTTATGTCAATATTTCCCATAAAATCTCACCTCGCTATTCAAAATTTAAAAATTCAATCAACTCATCAAATTTAGCATTATTTTTTGAATCAGTTTTTTTGGCTTAAAATCATCTAAAATTATTAATTGACAAATTATTATTTTTTGCTTATGGTCATTTTAATGTTAGATATTTTGGTATTTTTTCATAAAATTTTTTGGTACAGAATTATCTAAAACTAGTAAAAACAGTCAAAATCTTAAGAATTCATCAAAAATTTCCAAAGTTATTAATTCTAAAATAAGATAATATTTCTATCCTATAAATTCCAATCATTTAAAAGTTCCAATCTCGCTCTTAATTTAATTTTTTTTACCAACCTTTTTAGTTTAATATTTTTGATGGATCTTGATATAGCACTAAAAGTTTTTGAAGTTTCCAATATTGACGGGCTGGATCTGGAGTCCTTAAAAATTGCATACAAAAACCTTGCCAAAATAAAACATCCTGATCGCAACGGTGGTAATTCCAAAGATTTTGTCAAATTGAAAGAGGCCTACGTTACTTTACAAAAAGAGGTGGTCAAAAGTAACAGCACAGGACGCAAGCTAAAAACCCTTTCCAAAGACGAATTGTTGGATGTTTATTACAATGATACAGGCAAATTAAGGCTTCAAATTAATCTTTTACAGGAACAAACTGAGGATACACTTCAAGAAACCAGGATTGAGGTGGAGAGAATTATTAACGAATTTGAGGAAAAGCGAAAAGCTGCCCAAGAAGAAGTCAAGCAAAATATCGAAAAATCACGTCAAGAATTCAACAAATCTCTACTAAATAAGTTTTTGTTTTTTTGGCCAAACTCACGAGAAAGCGACTTTTGGAAAAAATACGACGAAGAATTAGCCAAGCATTCCAAACGACAAACCGAGCTAGATATGGAATTTTACCAGATTATTTTGGATATTTATGGTCGAAGTTTGAACGAAATTTCCCAAATTATAAACAATAATGACACTAGAGAATAGTTTCAAAAAACATCAATTAAACTTTTCCACAATTTCCCAAAACTATTGTTTTAAGATTTTATACCCAAGTCAACATTAACTTGCACTGGTTAATTCCTAATTTTCCCGTCATTGCGAGTAAAGTCAAGCAATCTTTTAACACTCCATATTCAGCTTTACTTGGTTTTATACCCAAGAACACATCAATTTTGACAGATAACCAACAGAAAACACCCCATCAGCTACACTTCAACACATTTTCTTACGAAAATATACATCAAGCTATGCTTTTCACCACTCTGGTCGTGCCTCCCACGCTCGCAAGCTACACTCAAGAGGGGAATTTCCTAAACAATTTTGTCAATTTTGAGTTGGAATTGAGTATACCATAGATCACTTCATTTCATTCGTGATGACACTCTGCGGCTTGTGTTTTAGTTTTTCAAAATTACCAAGTGCAAGTTAATGTTGACTTGGGTGTAATGTTGTGAGGGTTTTGAGCTCCACTTCATAGTTTTTTGGCAAATTTGAGTGTTTTGGAATCGTAAAAATTATAATTTCACCTAGTTTTTACCTTCTTTTTTAGTTAAAATATAATCAATTCCTTGATAAGCAAATGGCACTGCCACTACAATACCATGCTGGTCAAAAATCTCCTTGATTTCCAAATTGATTTTTTGCTGAATGTCCATATAAGTTAGGTATTCTGGAGAATCTATAAAATAAACCACCTCAAATCGTAAATTTAAATCGCCAAAACTAACAAAATGAGCTCGGTCAAAAGTGCAAATTTCAATCGGTTTCATTATATCTTCAATCATTTTTGGTATTAGTCTCAAATTTTCTATACTGGTTGATGAAATTAAAGAAAAATTAAAAACTATGCGGCGACTTTCCATCCTTTTGTAGTTGTGAACACGTGTTTCTATCAGTGTTTTGTTGTTGAGAATAATTTCCTCACCCTGCAAGCTCTTGATCCGAGTTGACTTAATACCAATTTTTTCCACATTACCCATTTCAGTTCCCGTGACAATAAAATCTCCTACCGAAAAAGGGCGATCTAAATAAATTGACAAAGAAGCAAAGATATCAGCCAATACACTCTGAAGGGCAAAGGCTACCACAATTCCACTGACTCCCAGTGCTCCAATTACCGAAGAAATTTCAACACCAAAGTTTTGTAAAATCAGCAAAATTGCTAAAAGCCACAACGTCACGTTAAGACAAATATCAAAAAAACTGGTTAAGGTTGAATCAATGGTTTCGTCCTTATTATTCCTTGGTTTTATCCATTTTTGAAAAATAAAAACACTCAAGTGAGTAAGCGGTTTGGCAATATAAAAAGTAAAGAAAAAAATCGCCAATGCCCCCAAAATTTTTTGGCTGACAAGAACAGTTTGAATGATAAAAGTTTGATTATTTTCGGTGGTAATTTTGACAAAGCTCAAACTAATTCTCATCGCAAAAACTACAAAAAATGGCCATTGTAAAGAATCCAAAAAACCTACAATCAAATCGTCTAATTTCCACTCGGTAGATCGGGCGGCTCGGCGGGCACTGCGAAGTAATATCTGCTTAATAATCCAAAAGATGGTCATTATTCCAACAAAATTAACTATTACCAAGATAAAACTGTAATCTACAAAGCTACTCATAGTCTTCAAAAAATCGGAAAAGTGGCCGGGAATTGTTTCAAAAAAATTCATAAAATATAAGCGTAAAGTAAAAATTCTAACCCTAAAATTTGATTTGTAAAGTTGGTATTAAAAGTATAGCTGTTTGTGGTATTAAAGTCAAGTTTCTTTTTGATAGGTTTTCTTTAGGCCTAAAATCTATGAAAATTTAAAGCTGATTGAAACAGATTAAACTCGGCGCTAAAATTCCCCTTCGGTGAGGGGGTGGCAGCCAACGACTGACGGGGTAGTTTCGTAGCAAATGGGTTGAGCGTAGCTTGATGGGGTAGTTTATTGAGCTAAATGCTAGCAAAACTCTATAATTTCCGTAGTATTTTAAAAAACTTTCCAAGCTTGAAATGATTCTCTCTTAAGCTGCTTTATTTTCACCAGTTTTCATTTATTTCTACTAATTTTCCGCCAGATTTTCTTGATCCCAAAAAGTGATAACCAAAGCACAATTGCTCCGCAAGTGTTCGCCGTCAAATCCCACCAAGTGTCAAACCTGTCTGATGAAAATGGTTTTTTGGAAAAACTATCTAGCCAAAATTCCAAAAGCTCGTTGCCAGCTCCCAGCCCGCTCACCAAAAAATAAAGCACTAAAAACTGAAGCCAAAAAGTAGATTGCAGAACTAAACCTAATTTTTCCGTCAAATTCCCATTTTTATACTTACTTTCACTTTCTACTTTGCCCGTCAAATTTTCAAAATTACCTTTAGAATTTTTTGGTGATAAATTGATTAAAAAATACTCAAAAATAAGCCCAACTGCCACGCCGCCACTAAAATGTAAAGCAAAATTATTCCAAGAAAAATTGACTAAATTCTTGTGAAAAAGCCAATAAGCCAGGAAAATTACCAAGTCTGCCACCAATAAAATCCAGCTAGATTTAACTTTTGGTGTTTGTAAAATTGATTTTAAAATATTCCAAAGACTGTTGAAATCATAAGAAAAGTTTTTTGAAGCTTGACTTTCCAAATCTTTTTGGTTGTTGTTTAGATTGTTTTGTGGCCTGCTTTCCACCTTTTTTAGCTCGTCAATTCCCTCACTTATTTCAAATTTTTCCACAGATTTTTGCAAAACGAATAAAACCGCAATTGGCAAAAAATAAATCAAAAGGCATAAAGTTAGCCAAAAAATTGCTTGAATAGACATAAAAAAATATTTCAAAAAAGTTACAACTAAAAACTTCACAGCCAAGTTTGTAATTCAAAAATACGACAAAAACTTAAAATCTCTGAAATTAAAAATGACTTGGAAGATTCGCTAAAATTAAAACAAAAAACTGAATTTTTAACTTTGAAAACGCACCAACATTCCTTCACAGTTTCTACATTTTAAAAAAAACTTGGAACAGCTTTTGGAATAGATTGAAATAGCGAGAATAAACTAACAAAGCACTTCAAAAGCAACAAAAAAACTTTCCTATTTTGGGTAATAAATCCTAAAAAGTTACTCTGAAATTGAGACTTGTTTGGCACAATCGGTGGAACTAATCAAAACTAAATCGTAGCCTTTGACTTGGACAAATCTCATCAAAAGCGGATAAAGCCAGAAAAAATGTTTTTGGAACTTGGTGAATGGCTTGGTGGAGTTAATTTGCCAGTTGAAAAGACGGTTAATTATGGTAGTTTTAACTCTATTTTGCTGATTAGCTTGGGTCAAAAGCGGGGAACTTGCGAACTTTTCTGGGATAAAAAAAGAAGTGTAAAGGTCGGCTTTGGGATACATTTCAAGCCATTTTTCAACAACTTTTTCGGCCCCGCCATACTGAAAGAAAAAATCATGGACAATAGCAACTTTCATATTTGGTTTTGTGTTAAGGGTGGTGTAAAATTTTTTATATCAAAATAAACCCTATTCTTTTTAGGATTATTGAAGGTTTTCAGTTATAGATTTGGCAATGAAGTTGTAAGATTCAGTGGCTTCTTTGAAAACTCTTCCGTAATGATTATTTTCATCTTCAATTAACACTGGAGTATTGCTTCCAACCTTTGACTTATTTTCTTTAATGAGTTCTTTGGTTAATTCTAAAACTGGCACCCCAGCATATTCAGCATAACTTCTGAGCATATCTGTAAAACTACAAAGCTCTTCTATAACAAAAGGTATCCTATCTTTAAAAATATTTCTGAATTCAGTTTCACTAATAGTTCTTTTGGAGTCGTAGATTTGTCTATAGAATTTTTGAATACTTTGATTCAGAAGATTTCTCCAATTTTTAGAGTACTCTGTTACACCTTCATTACTTTCAGTGTTATATCTCCTAGCCATATTTATAACAATTCCCAAAAATTTAGGCTCAAAACTCAAACCTCTGTTGTTTGCTGTTTCTCTAAATTCTTTTAATAAACTAATCCAGTTTTCTATAACTTGGTAAAGATTGTCAATGGCTTGTAAGGAGAAAAAATTTGGAAATACAGGACATAAAAAATAATCAGACATCATCATCATAACTCCATTAACCATACTACTAGCGCTAGGGGAAGTATCTATTAAAACATAGTCGTAATTTTGACCTAGTCCATTTCTGATTCCATCTTCTATTGCGTACACAGTAGTGTTGTTACCACTATTATTAAGTTTGTTGGTAGTTATATTAAATATCAAAGATTCTATTTTAAACAGCTCTATGTCACCACATAAGAGGTCTAAATTACCAGTACCTGGATTTTTAACAACTTTAGATTCTATATTGCTAAATAAATCATCATACCTATCTTGGGCTTTAATAAAATATCTTGCCAGATTAATTTCTAGTATATCTTTTCTAGTAGATTTGGTAATACACCAGTTTAGATAATTACTGATATTTGTATATTTTTCTCTGGCTTTTTTCCAAGCAGATTGATTTTTTTCAGCATACTCAACACTATCAGCTAAACCTAAAAAAGATGAGGTTAAATTCATTTGTGGATCGGCATCAATTAACAAGACATTTTTACCTTGCTTGGTTAGCGATACTCCAAGATTGTGGGCAACTGTAGTTTTACCAACGCCGCCTTTGTGGTTAAATAAAGTGATAATTTTTGGCATAAAGAGTTATTAAAATAATGTAACAGAAAACAATAGAAAAATCAAATATAAATTATTTCCAACTGTCAAAAAAAAATTAAAACCCAACTACTCCAGCCACTCTTTGCCAAATCTAGTTTGAAATATCCATACTTTTTTTGTAATTCTTTATTCACGTTAATCCTGTGCATTTTGTTTAAAATCGGGGTATAAATAAGATAACAAAACTAAACTTAAAATCGTATAGTCTAAAACTCCATTTTTCTCTTGAATAATCAAAGCCACTGGGTCAGGCACTTCTCCCCCTCTATAAATTTTATGCTTTTCCCAATTAATAGAGTTAACCACTGGTAGCGGTTTGCCAGTTTCTGGGTCACAGATTATAGATATGACAACTTTCCCGTCTTCCCCTCTACTCTTCTCACCCGTTACAACCGCACCCAGAGCAAAAGGATCTATTTGATTAGGATCAAGACTCCGTCTGACACAGGCCAAGGCTACACTCACGACTTTTGCTATTTCCTCTGGATTGAGAAAGATTTTCGATAATTTCTCGGTTAATTTTTCTTCGGCATCTGGGCCTACTTCATTAGCAGTATAGATTTTGATGAACGGTATTTCTGATTTCATATTATTATATAATATATGTAATTATCTTAATAAGATATAATTCAAATTCTTATTTTTGTCAAATTTCTACTCCAGCCATTCTTTGCCAAACCTTGCTTGTAAAACTTGGGGAATTTTGACTCTGCCGTTTTCGTCTTGAAATTGCTCGAGAATAGCCAACATTGTGCGGCTTGTGATACCAGTACAGTTGAGTGAGTGGGCAAGTTCAGCCTCGCCTGATTCACCCTTGTATTTTATGTTCAAAGTTCTAGTTTGGTAATCCGTGCAAATGGAGCTACTACATACTTCACGGAAAGTGTTTTGAGCTGGAAACCACACTTCAATGTCAATCATGCGATGATTTTTGTAGCCGTTATCACCAGTACTTGTTTCCAAATCATGATAAAATAGCCCAAGAGCGTCCAATTTATTCCTAAAAGTTTGGGTCATTTCTTCAAAAACCTGATTGGTTTGACTGGGCTCACACAAAACTACTGTTTCAATTTTTTCAAATTCATGAACGCGAAAACCACCTTTAGTATCTTTGCCATAACTCCCTGATTCTTTACGGAAACATCGCGTCCAGCTCATTAGTTTTTTGGGCTTTGCCAGATCCAAAGTTTCGTTTGAATATAAAAACATCAGTTGTGCCTCGCTGGTGCCAACCAAATATTTCTTTTGCTCGGCTATTTCATAGACATCTTCCCGTCCTGTTGGGAAAAATCCTGTCCCATAAAGCAAATTTTCGTTAACCATATAAGGCACAATTACATATTCAAAATCATCACTCGTCAAACTTTCAAAAACCCAATCAAACAAAACTTTCTGAAAACGTGCCAGCTCGCCAGTGATATAATAGCCACGACCGCCAGCCGCTTCCGCTCCTTTCTGGGTAATATAATCTCTTTGGAAAACTGGTAAATCATAATAATTTTTGGGTTCAAAATCAAAACTGGGTTTGGTATTATAAGTCGTAGTTTCTACATTACTATCACTATCAGGGCCAATCGGCATACCACTCCAAGTCAAGTTTGGCACAAAATAAAGTAATTCGTCCAGTCTTTCTTTCAGCTCACGTACATCGCCTTCCAAAGCCTTAATCTGCTCGGCAATATATTTCATTTTATTAATTTTGGCAATTTTTTCTTCACCAGAAAGCTTTATTACCACCTCGTTGAACTCGTTTTTTTGACGCCTTAGATTTTCCAACTCTTGTAATTTTGGCTTGTAATTTTCTTGAATTTCCACGATTTGATCAACAATTTCAGGATTTTTGAATCTTTTGGTCAATTCATCGCGGTAAGTTTGCGGGTTTTGGAGCAAGTGGGTAAGAGAAATCATAAAACAAACGAAAAGTAAGGGAAAAGTAATACTCAAAACTAACCAAATAAATAAAATTTTGTCAAAAAATAAAAAATAATCAACACTTAGTTACCTATATTTTTAATCTTATTATTAAATAAATCTATGTCCAAAATTCTTAAATTTGTAACTGTCAAAAACAGTCTAATTTTGCTTATTTCTACATTTTTAATCTCTGGAATTCTTAATTTTATACCATTTTTTAGCTTTATAATTTTTAATTTATTTTTCAAAGAACCAGATCAAAATACTAATCAGGAAGAAGCGAGAAGATATTATGAGCTTTCTGATTTGATATTGGATTCAGCTAGAAACATTATTTCCATACTACTTCCTATACTTATAATTTTAATGCTTTTATCGGTATTTGGGCTAATTTATTCTGTAATAAAAAAATATAAGAGTAAAAAATAAATCAAAAAAACTAAAAAATAAATAAAATCTGACATTAAGAAAATTCCCCTATTTCCCAAAAAAGAGGCACGAATACCTCTCTAAAAATTCAGCAGAAATTGTGAAAATCAGTCTAATTTTTGAAATTATCTTATCGGCGTGCCGAAAATGGGTATTGTTAGTCAATCATTCAAAATATCACTTTTAGCGTCTTGACTTCATTTTAAAATTTAGTTTAGTTTTTTAGAAATATCAGAATTTTCCAAATATATGACAAAAGATTTCTCAAAATTAGCTTTTTTTGGTTTTGACAAAATGAGAGAAGCAAGTTTAGATTTTTAAAAGGAAAAATTGGTGGAATAGAAAATGTAGAAAATTTAATTCCAAAAACTTTGATTTAACTTTCTCAAAATAAATAATTCCAAAAAAATTCCAAACAATCAGATTATGAAAAACAATATTCAAAGTAAAATCTCCCAAATTGACCAAAAGGTGGAAACTCTCCAAAAATTTCGCCCAATTAAACCAGAATTTCTTGACAAAATTAACCAAAAGCTCAAGTTGGACGCTAATTTTACTTCTAATAATTTGGAAGGTAATACTTTGACAATTGGCGAAACTAAGTCATTAATTTTGCATCAAATGTCTGCCAGTATCGCAAAATCCGTTCGTGATGTGGAAGAAATGCGAGGACATATCAAAGCCTACGAGGAATTTTTTGGAAATTTGACAGATCTTGTTTTGACAATAAATAAAGAGCCGCTGGAGCTGACTGAATATCTAATCAAAAGCCTACACAAAATGATTTTGGTAGAAGATAAAGTTGACCGATTCCTGGAAAATGGTTTGTCCAAAAGTGCCACAATTTCTGCTGGAAACTACAAAATTCATCCAAATTCTGTGAAAACTAAAAACGGAATGTTCAATTACAGTGAGCCTTTTCAAGTGCCAAGTCTGATGTCGGATCTTTTGGAATGGTATAATACTGCCCGAAGTGAATTGCATCCAGTAATTTTGTCCAGTTTTTTCCAATACAAATTTTTGAGAATTCATCCTTTTGGCGATGGAAATGGGCGAATGAGTCGTTTTTTGGGTAATTTGATTCTGCAAAGTGGAGGTTTTACAATTGCTATTATCAAGGACAAAAATCAGTATCTCAATTCTCTCGCTTTGACTGACAATAATTTTCAGACCATAAACAGTGCTTTACAAAGTGTGGAAACAAGCGACTTTGAGCCGTTTATTGAATTCGTGGCCGAAAGTCTTTTGGAAACACTAGATTTGGTTATTCGTGGGGCGAAAGGTGAAGATATTACTGAAATTGAAGATGTTTTGAAAACTTTGGAAATCAGAGCCAAAAGTGCCAAACTTGGATTTTCTTTGCAGGATATTTTGTCAGATGAAGGCCTTTTAAAACAGCAAAACGAACAACTGGAAAAACTGGGAAACACGATTGACGCCTACATTGACCGCGTTTTGAAACACAAATTTTGGCAAGTTGAAATTCTTGAGAGAACTTTTTATTATGAAGTTAATGGTCATGTTTATGAAAACTCTTTTGAAAATATAAAACTAGAGTCACAAAATCAAGAATTAACCTATTCTGGCTTTGATTGGATTCTTTACTGTAAAAAACCTGTAAATGATGAAATTTCTGCTAGTGATAGTTTTAGATTTCAAATAAGATGTGTTCTTGAAATTGATTGCATAAAAATTGAGTTTTTGGAAAATGGTGAAGAAATTAGAAAGCTTCAATTTAAATATTTAGACAGTGAATTTGAGACGAAATTGAAAGATTTTATTCTCAAGTTGGATGGAGAAATTGACGGAATTGTCAAAAAAACAATAATGCCATTTTAAGGAGATTTTTGAAATAAATTTTGATAAAAAAATAGTATACCCAAACCCAAGCCAACTTGTACTAGTTAATTTGTAATTTTCATATCATTGCGGACTTCCCTGTCATTGCGGGCTTGTTTCCCTCGTCATTGCGAGTAAAGCGAAGCAATCTTTTAAGCTCCACGCTTATTATTTACCAGATTTTACCACAAGATCACTTCATTTCATTCGTGATGACCCAGACCTCATTCTTTTTATTTTTCAAGATTTAACCTTCTGATATTTACAAACTTTTTTCAAATTAACAATCAAAACTATAATAACATTCTGGCGAATCTTGATTTTGATTACTGGAAATGGGAGTTCTTTTCCGGCAGTTAATTTTCTTGCCAAGTTTTTGACACTGCAAAAATCTAAAAAAGCGATATTTTGTCCAACGAGTGAACTTTTGGTTTTTGAAATTGAAACTTATGGACATGGCTGGTACACAACTGATCAAAACGACGAAAAGACTTTATATTTATTGGTTTCTCATAAGAATTATGCTCAAAGTTTATTCGCCAAAAGCAGAATTGAAAGTTTGGTCAAAAATGGAAATTGTGATTTTTTGGAAATTACAACAGATTTGGACGAAATTTATGGCAATATCTGGACTTTAATTTGGACATCTTATTTAGTTTTGAATTTGAACAAATTGACGACTTTTGACATGAATAATCCCAGCGGAATGGAGTCTAATCGTGGTTTTCACGAAATTGCCGAGGTTGAGAAAAATCTACTTCACAAAGTTTCCAAAAAAATTGAAAATAAACTGGTCGCAAAATACGGTCAAAATTGGCAAAACTCAAATCAAAGAATTATCATTGCGGTCGCAGGCGGCTCAGCCACTGGCAAAACTAGTCAAATTTCTAAGAATTTAAAAGATTATTTTGAAAAACTTGGTTTGAAATCGCAAATTTTATCTCAAGATAATTGGCAAATTGGGCGAAATTTTGTGGATCAGTTTGAAAATCTGGACTTAGAAACTTTGACAAACGAACAAAAAAAATTACTCTTTGAAATCCAAAAATACAAGTGGGATCATCCCAAAAACTTTGATTTAGATAATTGTAAAAAAGCTTTGGAACAGATTCTAGAAGGGAAAACAGAAATTGAAATTCCAAATTTTGATCTCAAAAACGCTCAAAGAAACGGCAGCCAAATTTTTGAGCCAACTCAAATTACGATTTTTGAAGGAATTTACAGTTTTTTTGGAGAATTGACAAATTTTGAATTTGATTATCGTATTTATGGACAAAATCCACTTTGGTCAAGATTTCTCAAAAGATACTTTCGCTTTGTTTATCAAATGAATATTCCCAAACCTGAAAAAGCTCTCAAGCAAATTCTAGGCACAGTTCTGACAGCACATCGTGATTTTGTCCATAGCCAAACTAAAACCGCTGATGAAATTGTAAATCTAGATTATAGTTTTGCCAAAACGATAGAAATTCTTGATTTACAGTCAAAAAGTATTAATTTGAAAAGTGAAAATGAAATTTTACAAAAAAATTTGGAAAAAAAATATGAGAACTTGACCTTGGATGGTTTAAAAATGATTTGGAATTTTGAGTTTGAAAACGGTCTCGGAGGGTTGCAAATTTGGCAGAATCAATC
>JBIIDY010000036.1:0-12119 GCA_044238065.1 Limisphaerales bacterium
ACATTTTTTTAGTCAGTTTGAAAAGTATGAAATTTGTATTTTCTTTGTAATTTAGAGATAAACTGGATAATTTAATGTTTGGAAAAGTTTTGACTTTTTTGTAAATGTGTAATAGGGATTGGCTATATCAGTTATATTAAACTGCGGTTGTTCTGCAAATTCTGACATAAACAAAAAATAAAAATGTGAAAAAAATAACCTTACAAAACCTTACAAAAAATTGCTAATTGTAGCGGCTTGGTTATACTAAAGTTCATGGCACAAATTTTTTTATTTTGGCAAGAGAAAAAATTAAGTTGTAAATTATGAGCTTTCTAAATAATGTTTTAATATTTTTTTGGACTGTAATTTCAAGTTTTTTGGTTCCAGAAGCAATCTTATTTTGAACAGTTTTAACAAAATTTTTCCACAATGTAGTTTTTGGGATTGGTGGTTTTGGGACAGTTTTCTACTGCTTGACAAAAATTCGTATTTTATAGTCTGTTAAATTAAGGCTACTTTTTAAGATCGCTTTTTAAGACTGCTTTTTTCAAACTAATTTTCAACTAACAATTTTATGACAAATACGAAGTTCACTGCCATTCTAGCTCAACAATTAGCCAAATATAATACCACAGAATTTTTGGAAAATTCCAATTCCGTTCCAAATCCTCACGAGTTTATAACCATTCGCGGAGCACGTGAGCATAATCTCAAAAATATCTCTTTGGTTATTCCCAAGAATCAACTGGTGGTTTTTTCGGGGCTTTCTGGCAGTGGTAAATCTAGCTTGGTTTTTGACACGATTTATGCCGAAGGACAGCGTCGTTATGTGGAAAGTTTGTCCTCTTACGCCCGCCAGTTCTTGGGTTTGAAAGAAAAGCCCGACTTGGATTCTATTGATGGCTTGTCGCCCGCGATCTCCATTGACCAAAAGTCCACCGCCAATAATCCACGCTCCACCGTTGGCACGATTACCGAAGTTTATGACTACGTAAGACTTCTTTACGCCAAAATTGGCAAACAACATTGTGCTGTTTGTGGCAGTGATATTACCGGAGAATCGGTGACAAGTATGATTGAAAAGCTCTTAAATCTAGGTAAATCAAAGTCCAATTTTGACCAAAATAGCCAGAAGGAAGGTTCGGAAAATGAAATTGAAGTTATAATGCTTGCCCCAGTCGTATCGGATCAAAAAGGCTGGCATCGTCAACACCTACTAGACGCCAAGAAAAATAATTTTAGAAGAGTGAGAATTGACGGACAAATTATGCTTTTGGAAGAGGCTGAAAAAATGGAACTCAATAAACAACAAAAACACACTATTGAAATTGTCGTAGATCGCTTGACAGTCTGTTTGGAGAATAAAAACCGTTTAATTGATTCGCTAGAAACTTGTCTTAAATTTGGGGAAAATAAATGTGTCGCCCTTTATTACAACGAAAAAGGGGATCAAAAACTACACTTGAACAAAGATCGAGCTTGTCCAAATGGGCATGGAACTCCCGGAGAATTGGCACCCAGACTTTTCAGTTTTAACAGCCCGCACGGAGCTTGTCCAGTCTGTACAGGTCTTGGCGTGGTTACCGAAATTGACGATACTTTGGTTGTGCCAAATCATAATCTATCCATTACTGAAGGAGCGATTCGCCCACTTTCTCGAATGAGTTTGAGCGGTGGCTGGCTAACCAAAATGTTTGAAACTTTGAGCATTAAATACAATTTTAAATTAAGCGATCCTTGGAGTAAATTGGGGGCTAAAAACCAAAAAATTATTTTATACGGCGATGACAAGTTTGAAGGTGTGATTACCAACTTAAAGCGAAGATATAGAGAAAGTACCAGCGAAGCCAGTCGTCGTGATATTGAAAGTTATATGACCAAGCATGTTTGCCCAAATTGTCAAGGAGCGAGGTTAAAACCAGAGGCGTTGGCGGTTAGTGTTGGTGGTTATAATATGGCCCAAATTGTCAAACTGTCCATCAGTCAGGCTCTTGTTTGGTTTGTAAATCTTCAAAACAACGAAACCTTGGTTCTGGAAAATTCAGAAAAAAATACTTTTGAAAAAGCCCAAGAAGAGAATAAATTTGGCAATATGTTGATTAAAGATAAGGGAAAATCTAAAATAACAACCAAGCTAGCAGCTAAAAATTCTGAAAATATTCAAAAAACTAGCGAGGCAAATTCAAAAATATCCAAAATTCCAAGTGAAAAAACAAACGAGACAGCTAACGAGACAGCTTCAGTCAAACTTTCAACTAAGGATATGGAAATTAGCCGAATGATTGTCAAAGAAATAATTCTTCGTTTGCAGTTTTTGGAAAATGTGGGTTTGAAATATCTTAACTTGGGTCGTAGTGCTGACACTTTATCTGGTGGTGAGGCACAAAGGATTCGTCTGGCGACACAGATTGGCAGTGGTTTGACCGGGGTTTTGTATATTTTAGATGAGCCGAGTATTGGACTTCATCAGCGGGACAATGATAAACTTTTGGAAACTTTGGAAAAATTACGTGATCTTGGCAATACGGTGATTGTAGTAGAGCACGATGAGGACACGATGAGAAGGGCTGATTATTTGGTTGATATTGGGCCTAAGGCTGGCAAACTGGGTGGTAACATTGTGGCGATTGGCACACCTGAGGAGGTTATGGCAAATCCAAATTCACCAACGGGGCAATATCTGATTGGGGTTGAAACTATCGATATCCCCAAAAATCGTCGTCCAGTAACCATCAAAGGTTTACGTGATGTTCCCAAAAGCCTACTAATCAAAGAACTGAAAGAAGAGTGGCTGGATGAAGTTGACTCTCTAATCAAAGATTAAACTGGGTATACACTCCCATTTTAGTTAAAACTTTCTCCAGAAACATATTGTGTTGAACGGCTTTTTGACAATACCAGAGAATGTCCAAGTGGAAAACTAAAGAGACTAAGTGGAAAAACGTAATAGAATTGCTGTGTAAAGAAGCACCGTGATCAGCTATTTAGTAAAAATTACTCCACAGCTTGTTTTAAATGAAATCACCTGATAATTTTATGCTTAAAAAAATCACAATCTCTCAATCAAATTTGGATCTGGCTTTGATTTAATTATTTTTAATATATACTCAAACCGACATTAAATTACACTTAAATTACACTGATTGATTTGTAGTTTCCCCGCCACCACGAGGCACGAAGCAATCTTCTGTGTAATTGCGAATGAGTATAACGAATGGGTGCGGGAACGAAGTGAATAAGCGATAGCGAATGTGGAAGGAACGACCAGACCAAGTGAAGTGTAGCGAACAGACCAAAGGGAACAGAGTGTAGCTAAACCAATCTTTTAACACGACACTAGATTTTACCACCAGATCACTTCATTTCATTCGTGATGACCCTTAATTTGCTTTTTACTGTTTAATTCGTGATAACACCCTGTAGCTTTTTTATACTCAAATTCTTACAATCCTAAAATAATATGACCCGCAAACTTGTTACACTCCAAACTATCAAAGAACTACTTCCCATTGCTGGTGCTGATAATATTGAACTGGCTACTTTTACTGACATTGGCTGGCAGTGCGTAGTCAAAAAGGGTGAATTTCAGCCTGGGGATGCTTGTGTCTATTTTGAAATAGATAGTTTGTTGCCTCTCAGGGCGGAGTTTGAGTTTTTGGCTAGAGGTAATACTCCAAAAAAAACTGTTTTAGAAGACGGAAGTATGGTAGAAGGCTACAGGCTCAAAACCATAAAGCTTCGTGGTCAACTTTCTCAAGGGCTTGCCTTGCCAATTAGTACCATTTTTGGCGACCAAGATATTACAGGTCTAAAAACGGACGCAGATTTATCAGAAATACTGGGAGTTTATAAATACGAGCCGCCAATTAGTCCACAACTAGCAGGACTTGTCAAAGGTAATTTTCCAGGATTTATCCCAAAAACAGATGAAATTAGGATTCAGTGTTGCTGGGAAATAATTGAAAAATACAAGGATGAGAAATGGTATGCAAGTATCAAATACGACGGCACAAGTTGTACCATGTACAAATATGAAGGTAATTTTGGAGTCTGTAGTCGTAATTTGGAACTTCTGGAAAGCGAAGAAAACTCAATGTGGCAAATTGCCAGAAAGTTTGGTTTGGGTAATAAAATCCCAGAAGGTTTTGCTATTCAGGGAGAATTGTATGGCGAAAAAATTCAAAACAATCCTCATAAAACTAACGGTATAAATTATAAAATATTTAGCGTTTATGATATACAAGCTGGTAAATATCTAGCCTTTAGGGAAATGAAAAGTTTTGTGTCAAAAATCGGACTGGAAATAGTTGACGCTTTTGATTATGGTCAAAGCACTCTCACACACTTTACTCCAGAAAAACTGCTGGAAATAGCCGACACCACCAACCTAGAAGGTCTCGTTTTTCGCCCACTCACAGAGCTATACGATCCCAAACTAGGGAGTGTTTCGTTTAAGGTAATTTCAAATAAATATCTACTAGGAGAAAAATAAATATGCGTTATCTAATTTTACTTCACGGACTTCCTGGCAGCGGCAAATCTAGCTTTATTGTAGAGCATAGCTTGCAGCCCTACACTATCAGCCCTGACGATCTCAGGCTACAAATAGAAAGCCCAGTTTTGGGACTAAATGGGGGCTTGGAAATTTCTCAACAAAATGACAGACTGGTTTGGGAAAGGCTTTTTGAATTGACAGAAAATAGGATGAAACGTGGCGAATTGATAGTGATTGACGCTACTCACACCACCACTCGTTCCTTGGAAGCCTACAAAAAACTCAAAGAAAAATATCGTTATAGAGTTTATGTGGTTAATTTTGACACAGATCTGGGAACCTGCAAAATCCGCAACCAAAACCGAGTGGAGTATAAAATCGTGCCAGAAGCAGTTTTGGAAAACATGGCTCGTAATCTACAAACTCAAAAAATCCCTGGCTTTATAGAAGTTATCAGGCCTGAAGATTTTGACAGTGTAGTTCAATATAACATTCCAAACTTCGATAAATATACAAAAATTCATCATATTGGCGACCTGCAAGGCACTTTCACACCTCTTAAAGAATATTTTGACCGCTTTGGAATTCAAGAAAACGAATTGTATATTTTTATAGGTGATTATGTGGATCGTGGCAAGGAAAACCATCTGGTGGTAGAGTTTTTGATGGAATTGTCAACTAGGGAAAATGTAATTTTTTTGGAAGGAAACCACGAAGAATACCTTTGGCAATGGGCTACAGATCAGGATATTAAAACCAATGAATTTAAGCTCAGAACTATGCCGCAACTAGAAAATTATGGTATATCCAAGAAAAAAGTTCGGGTTTGGCTAAGTAAATTAAGGCAACTGACCTGCTACACTTTCCAAGAAAAAACCGTTCTGGTAACTCACGGAGGGCTCAGCAATTTACCCCAAAATTTGCTATACATTTCTACCAAGCAGCTAATTCGCGGAACTGGTTTATACAATGAAGTTGGGCTTTCTGATGACAGTTTTTTGACTCACACAAAAGAAAATACCTATCAAATACACGGACACCGTAACTCTCAAGAATTTCCCACACAGTACAACCCAAGGTGTTTTAATCTGGAAGGCAAAGTGGAATTTGGAGGGAATTTGCGAGTGGTTACTTTGGATAAAAACGGTTTTGAAGTTGTAGAAATACCAAGTTTGGAATCTAAACTAGTTCTTAATAGTAAGGAATTTGAGGAAAATGAGACTCTGTTAGCAAACCTTAGAAACAACCAATACATCCAAGAAAAAAGATATGACCAAAACATTTCCTCCTTCAATTTTAGCCGCCAAGCTTTTTATGACAAAGTGTGGAATGAGCAGACTATGAGAGCTAGAGGACTTTTTTTGAATAACCAAACTACAGAAATCCTAATTCGCTCCTATAATAAATTTTTTAATCTAGGTGAAACAGCCGACACCAAGTATGAAAGACTACTCAATACATTAGTTTTCCCAATAAACATTTGGGTCAAAGAAAATGGTTATCTTGGTTTGGTTGGCTATAATTCCCAGTTTGACTCTCTAGTTTTTGCTTCCAAATCAAGCACCAATAGCGAGTTTGCTGGCTGGTTAGAAAAGCGTTTTTACGAACAAATCCAGCCTAACCAAATTTTAGAGATTAAGAATTATCTAAAAACCGAAAATGTCTCCTTAGTTTTTGAGGTGGTTGAGCCTGTCCTTGATCCTCACATTATAGCTTATGATGAGCCAAAACTGGTACTCCTGGACATTATTTACAGAACTGTTGATTTTAAGACCATGGAACACAGCCAGGCTTGCGACTTTGCCAAAAAATATAATCTAGGAATCAAACAAAAAGCTACTGAGCTAAAAACTTTAGCTGAATTTGAAATTTGGTATAAAGAAATTTCGGCAGAAAATTACAAGTTTGAAAATAACTTTCTGGAAGGTTTTGTGGTTGAAGATGATAGTGGTTTCAACTTTAAAATAAAGCTCCATTATTATGCTTTTTGGAAACAGATGAGGAGCTTACTGGCGATGGTTTCCAGCCGTAAAGAAGTTGTAGATTTTGGTAGATATTTAGAGCCTGAAACTGCCAAGGAGTTTTACAATTTTCTAAAAACACAACCACAGGAAAACTTGGAAAATTTGAGTTTAATTCAGCTCAGAAAAGCTTTTGAAGAGTTGACCAAAAGATAACAAATCAATCTGCAATAAGAATCATTTCACAGTTTTTCAACCCTTAGAGAAATATAACTCTGAAAATTGATTTTTGAACTCAGATTTATTCCAGATTTTCTCTAGCAACAAGGATTTAAGGTTTTTTCAATATGGAATTATTTCAATTTATTTTTGATTTTTTTCCATTGTTCCAAAAACTTGGGATAGGTTTTTTTGCGTTTTTGCTTGCGAATTTCACGAAAAGTGGCAAAACTAGATACTGTAAAAAGACTAGCCAGAGCAACCAAAATATACTGAATAGGAAACATAAATTGTCTTGTAAAAATTAAATTTGATTAAAAAGTTGGTTTGGAAATTTTTCTATGGTGCTTTGATCGGCTCTTGGGTTCCTCAATTTGTCCAAAAAATCTAACTCTCTAATTATAATTTAATTTTTAGGTTTTGTCAAAACTTATTACAAATCAAGAAAGCTCGTCCAAAAAAATTATTTGACAAGAAAATAAAAGTATGTTTAGAAGTTATCAACTTACTATGATTGTTGCTCTTTCTAACTTTTGGTTTAGCTTTTTTACCCAAAAAATAAGGGAGTGCTTGTTGATCAAAATTTAGCAAACTCCCATCCACAGGGATTATTATTTTTTATTTTTATTTATAATGTCGAATGTCAATAGCAAAAGAAATAGGTAGAGGGTGTGATTCAAGAGTTTATTATTTAGATCAACAATTACTAAATAGAAATGTGTACAAAATATATAAAAATCTCACATATGACCAACTAACAATATACAGAGATGTTTTGCGTTTTGCACAAAAAAAAATTAGCAAACCAGAAAAAAATCTTACTAAACAGTTAGAAAATTTAAGGGATATTTTAACAGATGTACTTGTTAAACCAAACCAAACTAGTATTTTAACGGTAAATGTGTGTGTGTCTCAAATAGATAAAATTGGAGATGGAGGGAGAGGTAAAATAATCGCTATCAGTCCTTTTATTATTGGAGAACAGTTCTGTAAAAAACTTATATTAGAGGTAAACACAAATACTTCTTTAAGGGTAGGAGAAGAGAAATACATGAAAATAAAAAAGATTTTAGAAAATATAAATGACGAAATTTCTGGTTCTAATTTTCAATTTGATCCTATGAATGTCAAATTAAGTTTGTCCGTTGATGATAATTCTATTATAGTTAATGTAACTTTTACAGATTTACTAGCAAATATAAAAAAATACCTTGGTAATTAGTGTTTTTCGCACCAAATCAGGCTAAAATTTCTCGGGCTTTTTCCAGGTCGTTGATGCTAGTTACCGGGAGCCACAAACCATTTGTTGGCACCACCTCAATTGGGAAATTTTGGGAATACTCATTGAACAAATCGGTAATATAAGACTCTTTGCCGTTGTTTTCTAGTTTTTCTGGAATGAATTTGAGAACTTTACTTGGGAAATAGCTAATTGCGATGTTGGCGAAATCAGACACGTAATAATCAGGCTTTTCTACAATTTGGACAAACTCAAATTCCCTAAATTGTGCCAAAGAATTATCAGCTGTTTCCGTGTTTTGTATTTTTTGCAAAGCTTTGCTGACTGTGTCAAAAACATAAAAATCACCAGTTTTGTTTTCTTTGAGATATTCCAAATCATCGTTCAAACCAACCCAACGAAATTCTGTGGCTTTACCTTCTTCCAGTTTCAAACTAGCCAAATCCCCAACTTTGACGACAAATTGTAAAATCACCTTGGCTTCATTTTGGAAATTCCAGTCAATTTTAGCCAAAAGTTCCACCACACTCGCCACTTCCAAATTAGTTTCTTCCTTAACTTCTTTTTTGAGGGTGCCCAAAATAGTGTCGCCAGCATCAACATGTCCACCCGGCAAGTCCCAACAATTAGGAAAAAGCTTTCGTTCTGCTGATCTTTTTTGTACCAAAATTTGCCCTTTTTCGTTGACAATTAGACAATCTACGATGATTTGCTTGTTTTCATTTTCTATGTTTTGTTGTAATTTAACAAGCTCCATTTCGTTGACTTTCGGCTTTACTTGAAACATGCCAAAACTAGACGCCATTTTAGGATCCGTCAAAACTTTAGCTGATAAATAAGCCTTTTCTGGATCGCTTTGGATTTTGGATCGCATATTTTGCCAAGTGATGTCGCCGTGAATATCATCTGCGTGAATTACCAAATAACTATTCGTGCTGTCAACATTTTTTTGCTTGGGGTTTTCAAAAATTGCCGTGCGAAAAGCGTCTAAAGTGCCTCCTTTGGGGTTATCTTGCCACACATATTCCACCGGTTTTCCCAGATAAGAATCGCCGATATGGTCAATGATGTTTTGTCCTAAATAACTGATTACGATAATGAATTTATCAACAAAAGAAGCAACACCTTTCATGTTCCATTCCAAAAGCGTCAAATCTCCAACTTTTAAAAGTGGCTTTGGAGTTGTGTCTGTCAAGGGAATAAGACGAGTTCCACGACCACCAGCTAAAACAACGCAAATTAACATGAAAATGAAGAAATAAAAAAGAAAAGTTTGGAAAAAGAGAAATCAAATTAAAACATTTGGAATAAAAACCTGACAAAAAATCACAAAATTAAAATAACTTGAAACTAGGGAAATTCCCCTCTTGAATGTAGCTTGCGAATGTGGGAGGAACGACCAGAGGGGTGGACGCTCAAAGCGGACGGGGTGTTTTTTGGCGCTAGAGACGTAGTGTCATTGCGAGCATAGTAAAGCAATCTTTCACAATCAAAATAAACCTAGAAATTATCACAAAAAGCAAAAGTTAAATTTTATCAATGGTTATAATCCCAAAATAATTCATAAAAAACCCGCAATTAACCTGTTTAAATTTTCCAGTTACAGCCTAAATTGACTTACCAAAAAGATTGCTTCGTGCCTCGCAATGACCAACAAACCGCCGATAACTAACTTGTTCAATATGGAGTTGCGGAAAGTTTGGTTATGATTTTATTGCCAGAACTCCATCCATCTCTGCGAGGTACCCCCATCGCCTTCGGCTCAACACATTTTCTTGGGAGAAAATAGACAAGGTGGGAATTGCTAAACTCAAAACATCCTTACTTTTCTCCATCGGTTTTTTGACTAGCCAAAACTTTATCTAGGATTTGACTAATAGAAAACGGATCCTTATTACCTTTAAATTCAGCCAAAACCTCAAAACTAACACCAGTAAATTTGACCACAAAAACTGCCGGAATACTACGAACTTCAAAATTAGCTGCAAATTCCTGCTGGGCGTCCACGTCAATTCCACGAAATTTGATATTAGGGTAAAGTTTTTCCAATTTGATAAGCTCGGGAGTCAGCATTTGACAAGGGCCACACCAATCAGCATAAAAATCCAAAAGGTAAATGTCATTTGTTGCGTAAAGTGTTTGAAATTCGGTGAAATTGAGGCTGGTTAAGTGTTTGTCAGGCATAAAAAAATAGTAAAAATTAAAGTCTTTTGAAATAAGACAAATTCCCAGAAAATGTCAACTGGCAAAAAAAATGACCAAAAAATAAATTGAGCATATTTAGATTTAAACTAGATTTTACAAATTAAGTTAGAAATTTGACCACACTCAAAATTTGAGTGTTAATTAAGAACATTACAAAAATAAAATCAAAAACATACAAAAAAAATAAATATGTCCAAACTCGCCACGACTTCTAACATTTCAATGGAGACTTTGGAAGATGTATTAAAAATACCAAGCGATTCTTTGAACTTTTCGGATTTTTCTGACACTTTGCATCTACCAGATATTTTGAACGGGCAAAACTCTTTAAATAATCCCCAAAATTGGAATCAAGAAGAGATTGGGGAAATTGATCAAGCTAATCTAAAAACTCAAAATAAAGAAAATCTCATTCTCGGTAAAATAAAGAAAATCTGGCAAAGTTTAGGGCCAGGTCTAGTAACTGGAGCGAGCGATGACGACCCGAGTGGAATTACCACTTATTCTCAAGCTGGAGCAACTTTTGGACTAAATACTTTGTGGACAACTTTCTTGTCTTTTCCTTTGATGCTATCTGTTCAGGAAATGTGTGGACGAATTGGGATCGTTCAACAAAAAGGCCTAATGTCAGTCGTTTTGGCTAATTATCCACGGTTTTTGGGCTATGGTTTGGCGTTAATAACAATTCCAGCGTGCGTTCTCAATATTGCCGCTAACCTTGGAGGAATGGGAGCGGTGGTGTATATGGTTTGGCCTGTGATGGATGCCAGGCTCTGGACGGGGATTTTTGCTATTTTGATCAGCTTTTTAATGGTAATTTTGCCTTACAAAAAACTAGAAAATTATCTCAAATGGCTTTGCTTGGTGTTACTGGTTTATCTGATAGTTCCGTTTTTGGTTCAGCAGAATTGGCTAGAAATTGGACATTCTATAATTTTTCCTCAGATTCAGTTCAATAAGGATTATCTTTTAATGTTGGTGGCGATTTTAGGCACGACCATTTCACCCTATTTATTTATCTGGCAAACATCCATGGAAACGGAAGAAATTAGTCAAAAAATTAAAGAAAATGGGGGTGAGTTTGTGCATTTACCTTCACAATTCCAAAATCAGACAATTCTCCAAAAGGAAGTCAAAAATATGAGAAAAGATAATTTTGTTGGGATGTTTTTTTCCAATTTGGTGATGTTTTTTGTGATACTAACCGCTGGCACAATCCTTCATAAAAATGGTGTTAATCAGATTAATTCTGTCCAAGATGCAGCTGTAGCGTTGCGTCCAATTGCTGGGGAAAATTCCTATTTTTTGTTCGCAATGGGAGTTGTCGGCACTGGTTTTTTGGCAATTCCAGTTTTGGCAGGGGCTTGTGCTTATATTGTCAGTGATTTGACTGGTTTTTTTGGGAGTATGGATGCCAAATTTTTGGAGGCGAAGAGTTTTTATGTGACGATAATTGGGTCAATTTTGGTTGGCTTTGCTTTGACTTTATTTGGGATGGATCCTGTCCAAATGTTGATCTGGACGGCAGTGATTTACGGAATGGTTTCACCTATTTTGATTGCTTTTTTACTTCATATTTGTAATAATTCCACCATTATGGGCAAATTCACCAACAGCAAGCTTTCTAATTTTTTTGGAGGTCTCTGTTTTGTTTTAATGTTTTTGTCATCTTTCGCTCTGCTCTTTACCTTTTTTTGACTAGGATAGCTAGAAATTAAAATTTGTGACATTATACCTAAAATCACTAAAAATTTCATCGTTGGGAGTTTTGTAATTGATAAAACCAAATTTGAAAATACAGACTTTAAAATAATTTTTTAGGAATTTTAAGCTTTAGACACAGTGTTTATTTGAAAAAAGTTAAAAAGTATTGAAAAAATCTAATAACCACGAACCACTGAAACTCAACTTTGTGTTGATATTAAGCCAAGAAATAGGAATAAAGAGTTAAAAAATAAAGTTAAATTAATCTGCTTTTATTTACGAGCAAGAACTCCAACAACCCTTAAATTGTCGT